>CACFKJ010000051.1 GCA_902566805.1 uncultured Pelagibacteraceae bacterium | reverse complement strand
CTTCAAAAAGAGTAACTGGTGAAAGACATTTTGATGTCCAAATTCTCGGAGGGGTAGCTCTTCACCAAAGCAACATAGCTGAAATGAAAACAGGTGAAGGAAAAACATTAACTATTTCTTTGGCAGCATATTTAAACGCATTAGAAAAAAAAGGAGTACATGTAGTAACTGTCAACGACTACCTTGCAAAAAGGGATTGTGAAAACATGGGCAAGATATACAATTTTTTAGGATTAACTGCTGGGTATATAAATAATGATCAATCTGATGACGAAAGAAAAAAAAATTTTAATAGTTGGTTTGCTTCTTCTAGTGAATTTGAAAAACTAAAAAAAAAAAAATATATATCATGTCCATTCTGTAATTCGATTAAAATTGAAAAATCTTTAATGTCACCAAATGTTATTAATAAGAAAAAAGATAATATTAAAATCGATAATAAATATAAAAAGATAAAGAAAAAAATTATAGAATATCAAAAGTTTATTAGAAGTAATTTTGAGTATGTTGGTGACAATTTTGCATACAAAGCAAGAACTATTCACTACAATAAAAAGAATTATAAAAGAGGAATATATGGCAATGCATCTACTAAAGAAATTAAAGAACTTAAAGACGAAGGTATAGTAACCGAGACTATTCCTTGGATAAATGATTCTGAAAATTAAATTTTAATAAATTTAGAAATATAGTTTACAGACTTGTCCTTGCTTATTTTCCATTGATCTAATATAGGATTGTATTTTATTCCATCTATCAAATCCATTTTTAAATTATTGTTTGTACCGATTTTTATTAACTCTGATGGTTCAACGAATTTATCCCAGTTATGGGTTCCTATAGGAAGCCATCTTAATATATATTCAGCACCAATAATTGCAAAAACATAAGATTTAAGTGTTTTGTTTAAGGTTGCAACAAACATTAAGCCATTTTTTTTTAAAAATTTTGCACTTTGTTTCATAAAAAAATTTATATCTTCAACATGCTCAACAACTTCCATATTAAGCACTACATCAAATTTTTTATCAGAATTTAAGTTTTCAGGTGTACAACAAATGTAATTAATTTTTAATTTTGATTTTTTTGCATGAATTTTTGCAACTTTAATATTTTTATAAGAAGCGTCGATCCCAGTAACATTTGCACCTAATCTAGCAAAAGGTTCTGAAAGCAGACCTCCTCCGCAACCTATATCCAAAATTTTTAAACCTTTTAATTGATTTATTTTTTTATTTTTTTTGAAATGATTAATAATATTTTCTTTAATATATTTTATCCTTGTTGGATTAAATTTGTGTAATGGCTTAAATTTCCCCTCTGGATTCCACCATTCTTCCGCTATTTTTGTAAACTTGTTTATTTCAGCTTTATTTATAGTAGTTCTTTTCATAGTGGTTGACTTTACAATTAAGATGTATTTTATCAATATAATTTAATAATTAAAAAAAATTTATTATCAATGAAAATCGTTGTATTAAAATTTGGTGGAACCTCAGTAGGAACGACAAATAGAATAAAAAAAGTAGCTAAAATTATTATTAGTTATGTAAGAAAAAAATATAAAGTAATTGTTATTTCTTCAGCAATGAGTGGAGAAACAAATACTTTAGTGAAAAAATCAAAAGAAATATCGCCAAAATTTATTTCTTCTGAGTATGACGTTCTTGTTTCAGCAGGAGAGCAAATTGCATGCTCACTGATTGCAGGAGCTTTAAATAACCTGGGTTATAAGTCTAGATCATGGCTGAGTTGGCAGGTTCCTATTATTACAGAGGGCAATTACAGCAGCTCTCGAGTAAAAGAAATATACAAAAAAAATATTTTGAAATATTTAAAAACGGGAGGAATTCCAATTGTAACAGGCTTTCAAGGTATAAATTTTGATAAAAGAGTTACAACGTTAGGAAGGGGTGGCTCTGATGCAAGCGCAATTATGTTTGCGAAGTTTTTTAAGGCAGAAAAATGTATTATTTATACAGACGTAAAAGGTGTGATGACAACAGATCCCAAGCTATTTAAGAAAGTTAAAAAAATAAAAAGTATTTCTTATGAGGAAATGCTTGAAATGTCATCTTTAGGTGCAAAAGTAATGCAACCTCATTCAATACAAGATGCAAGATTAAATAGAATAAATATCAATGTTATGTCCTCATTTAAAAAAGGAGATGGTACATTAATTACAAAAAGAAAAAATATTATAAATAATAAAATAATAACAGGAATTTCATCCACATCTAATGATGCAAAAATATCGTTAATTGGCGTTAAAGATAAACCTGGTGTTGCCGCATCTATATTTAAACCT
>CACFKJ010000050.1 GCA_902566805.1 uncultured Pelagibacteraceae bacterium | reverse complement strand
AATGCAAGAAATTGCATCAGCTATACAGGTAGGCGCTAAAGCTTATTTGAATAGGCAATATAAAACAATTGCAATTGTTGGTGTTGTTGTTTTAATCATAATTAGTTATTCTTTTAGCATTCTTGTTGGACTTGGATATTTAATTGGAGCAACATTGTCTGGTATAGCTGGATATGTAGGTATGCTTGTATCCGTTCAAGCTAATGTTAGAACTGCAGAGGCATCAAGAAAAGGTTTATCTCAAGGTCTATCAATAGCATTTAAATCAGGAGCTGTTACAGGAATGTTAGTTGCTGGATTGGCACTATTATCAATTGCTGTTTATTACTATATTTTATTATTTTATAATGTTGAAGAAAGAGAAATTGTAAACGCATTGGTAGCTTTAGGTTTTGGTGCTTCTTTAATATCGATTTTTGCAAGATTAGGAGGAGGAATTTTTACAAAAGGTGCTGATGTTGGTGCTGATTTAGTTGGAAAAGTAGAGGCTGGTATACCAGAAGACGATCCAAGAAATCCAGCAGTTATAGCGGACAACGTTGGAGATAACGTGGGTGATTGTGCTGGAATGGCTGCTGATTTGTTTGAAACTTATGCGGTCACAATAGTTGCTACTATGGTTTTATCATCAATATTTTTTCATGGAGATTTAAATATGATGGTTTACCCTTTATCAATTGGGGGAGCGTGTATACTTACTTCCATTGTTGGAACTTATTTTGTTAAATTAGGAAAATCTAAAAATATAATGGTTGCTTTGTATAAAGGTTTTGTTGTTACTGCAATTACATCATTAATAATTTTATATCCAATTACTGATTATGTATTGGGATTAAATAACACTTATACTATATCCGATAAATCATTTACCGGAATGAGTTTATATTATTGTGGTGTAATTGGTTTAATTATTACTGGTTTAATTATTTGGGTAACTGAGTATTACACAGGCACAGGTTACAGGCCAGTTAAAAGTGTCGCGTCATCATCTACAACTGGACATGGAACTAATGTTATACAGGGACTAGCTGTATCTATGGAAGCTACTGCAGTTCCGGCTTTAATAATAGTAGCTGGAATATTATTGACAAATTATATTGCTGGTTTGTTTGGTATAGCAATAGCCGTGACCACCATGCTTGCTCTTGCAGGTATGGTTGTAGCATTAGATGCATATGGTCCTGTTACAGATAATGCTGGTGGTATAGCCGAAATGTCAAATTTACCAAAAAATGTTAGAAAAACAACAGATGCATTGGATGCTGTTGGAAATACAACTAAAGCTGTGACAAAAGGATATGCTATTGGATCTGCTGGCTTAGGAGCATTAGTTTTATTCGCTGCTTATACTGAAGATATAAAACATTTTTCAAAAGTTGCTGGTTCAAAATTAGAAGGAATTGTAGTCACATTTGATTTATCTAATCCATTTGTTGTTGTAGGATTATTAGTAGGTGGAATGTTGCCATACTTATTTGGTTCAATGGGTATGCAGGCAGTTGGAAGAGCAGGAGGTGCAGTAGTTATTGAAGTAAGAAGACAATTTAAAAAAATTCCAGGTATTATGAAAAGAAAATCAAAACCAGATTATGGAAAATTAGTTGATTTATTGACAAAAGCTGCCATTAAAGAAATGATAGTTCCTTCATTATTGCCTGTGTTATCACCAATTGTTCTTTATTTAGTTATATTACCAATTGGTGGACAAGTAGCAGCCTTATCATCTGTTGGTGCTATGCTATTAGGAGTTATTATTACAGGTTTGTTTGTTGCCATTTCTATGACAGCTGGCGGTGGTGCGTGGGATAATGCAAAAAAATATATTGAAGATGGAAACTACGGCGGAAAAGGATCTGAAGCTCACAAAGCTGCTGTCACCGGTGATACTGTTGGCGATCCATACAAGGATACAGCGGGACCTGCAGTTAACCCAATGATTAAAATAACAAATATAGTTGCATTATTGTTACTAGCTATAATTGCTGGTTAATTTTTATTTGTTTTTTTTCTTGTTGGAGAATTAATTTTTTCTCTTAAGCTCGTCAGCAAATTAAATAAATATGAATTTCTATCATAAGTTTTTATTGTAGTAGATTTATCAAAATTAATATTTTCCATATCATCAATTGTAAAGAATTTTTTTTCACTCAAAAGACCTCTATTATTTAGTTTAACTGCTAACACATTGTTATCAACTGTTTTTTTTGCACCTAATAGAAATATTGATTTACCCTTTTTTTTTCTTTCTATATAAAACCATAAATTTTCATCAAAAGTACTTTTAACTGAGGGTGGGCCGAATAAGGCTAAAATATCATTTTTATTAGTTTTTCCTACTACAATTTTTTTTGATTTATTTTCTAAAAGTTTAACACCGTGGGTTTTTGAA
>CACFKJ010000049.1 GCA_902566805.1 uncultured Pelagibacteraceae bacterium | reverse complement strand
ATAGCGGCATAAGCAGTTGCACAAGCTGCAGTTCCACATGCTTTTGTTAAACCAGCCCCTCTTTCCCAAACTTTAATTTTAATATGACCATCATTAATTACTTGTGCCAAAGTAACATTACACTTTTCTGGGAAAAGTTTATCATTTTCAATATTTGGTCCAATTTTTCCTAAATCAAAATTATCTATATTATTCATAAAAAAAATAACATGTGGATTTCCAACATTAACGGCTGTACCACCTAAAAATTCTTTATTAGTTTTATCAATAATTTTATAATTTAATTTTTTTGTATCAATATTTTTAGATAAAGGAATTTCATTCCAATTAGTTTTTGGTAAACCTATAACTGTTTCAACTAGTTTTTCCTCTAAAATATTTGATTCTAAATTTCCAGACTCAGTTTGGATGATAATTTTACTTTTATTTAATTCTTTTGATAGTAAATAAGCTACACATCTAGTTCCATTTCCGCAGGCTCCAGAAGTGCTCCCATCAGAGTTATAGAATACTAAATCAGCGTCATTATTTTTACTTTTATAAATAAGTATAAGTTGATCGCAACCAAAAAAATTTCTGTTACAGATTTTTTTTATTTGGTTTTTGTCTAATTCTATTTGATGATTTCTTTGATCAATGATTATAAAATCATTACCCAAACCATCCATTTTATATGCTTTGAATTCCATATAATTATACTTAACTTATTTATTGACTTTTTGAACCTCTATTATAGTTTATCGCAGTTTCCGCAAAAATAACAATTTGCGGTGTCTTTGGTAACAAAGAGATCGACACCAGTCTGCGAGGGTTCGCCCACTGGTGCGTTAGCTGCTGGATGTAAATATGTTTGAAAATTTGACAAATAAATTTGAAGAAATTTTTTCTTCTCTAAAAAAGGCTCCATCTCTTGATGAAAAGCAAGTTGATGAGGGTCTTAAAGGTATTAGACAAGCACTTTTAGAAGCAGATGTTTCATTAGATGTTGCAAAACAATTTATAGAAAACGTTAAACCAAAAGCATTAGGCCAAGAAATTATTAGATCAACTTCACCAGGCCAAATGGTAGTTAAAATAGTTTTTGATGAGTTAGTTAAATTACTAGGTGAAAATAATGAGGATCTAAATTTAAATGCTGTACCACCAGTGCCTATGATGCTGGTTGGTCTCCAAGGCTCAGGAAAAACTACAACAACTGCAAAGCTAGCAAAATTTTTAGAAAAAAATAAAAAAAAGAAAATTATGATGGTTAGTCTTGACGTTTATAGACCAGCAGCTCAAGAACAGCTTAAAACTCTTGGTGAACAAAATAATATTTTAACATTACCAATTGTAGAAGGACAATTGCCAGAAGATATATGTAGAAGAGCAATTAGTGCAGCAAATCTTAATGGTTCAGAAATAATTTTATTTGATACTGCCGGCAGGACTCAAATTGATCTTCAAATGATGAGTGAGATTAAACAAATAGAAGAAATCGTCAAACCGACAGAAACATTTCTTGTTGCTGATTCCCTAACAGGTCAAGTAGCAGCAGAAGTGGCAAAAGAGTTTAAAAATACAGTAAATCTTACTGGAATAGTTTTAACAAGAGCGGATGGAGATGCCAGAGGTGGCGCAGCAGTAAGTATGAAGTATGTTTCAAAAGTACCTATCAAATTTTTAGGTATTGGTGAAAAAATTGAAAATCTAGAAGTTTTCCACCCTGATCGAATTGCTAACAGAATTTTAGGAATGGGAGATATTGTATCTCTTGTAGAAAAAGCATCCCAGGATTTAACTGAAGAAAATATAAAAAAAACTGAAGAGAATTTAAAAAAAGGTACTTTTACTATGGAGGACTATTTAACTCAGTTAAGACAAATGAAAAAAATGGGTGGAATAGAAGGTGTAATGTCATTTTTACCTGGAGTATCAAAAATTAAATCTCAAATGGAGCAGTCAGGAATTGATGAGAAAATTATCACACAAAATGAAGCAGTAATATTATCAATGACGAAAAAAGAAAGAGAAAATCCTAAAATTATAGATGGATCTAGAAAAAAAAGAATTGCTAATGGCTCTGGTTTAGACATAGCCACTATCAATAAATTGTTAAAACAATTTAAAATGATGTCAGACATGATGAAGAAAATGTCTAAAGGAAACACGAAAGGCATGGCAGATAAAGGAATTCCGCCAGAACTTTTTAATCAACTAAAATAAAAAAGGAGAACGAATGCTAAAATTAAGATTATCAATGGGTGGAACAAAAAAAAGACCTGTTTATAAAATTGTGGTTGCAGACAGTAGATTTGCAAGAGATGGGAGGTTCATTGAAAAATTAGGATTTTTCAATCCTCTATTACCAAAGGAAAAGAAAGAAAGAGTAGGTTTGGAATCAGAGAGGATTAAATACTGGTTAAGCCAAGGAGCACAACCAACAACTCGTGTTGCAAGAATTCTAGGTGAGAATCAAATAATTTCTATGCCTGAAAAAGGAAATAACCCTCAA
>CACFKJ010000048.1 GCA_902566805.1 uncultured Pelagibacteraceae bacterium | reverse complement strand
AACAAGATCCAAACCAATTAAAAAATAATATTAAAGAAACCACAGCAGCATTTCTGGCGAGTGGAATTGATCCAAAAAAAAGTATTATATTTAACCAATCACAAGTTGCTGCACATTCTGAGGCATCATGGATATTGAGTTGCGTTGCTAGAATGGGTTGGTTAAACAGAATGACTCAGTTTAAAGAAAAGGCTGGAAAAGATAAAGAAAAAGCAAGCATTGGTTTATATGTTTATCCTATTTTGATGACTGCGGATATTTTATTGTACGACGCAACTCATGTACCTGTAGGAGAAGATCAAAAGCAACATTTGGAGTTGTCAAGAGACATTGCACAAAAATTTAATTCAGATTATTCTTGTCCTGAATTTTTAAAAGCTCCAGAACCCTTAATAAAAAAAAATTTTTCAAGAATTATGAGTTTAAAAGATGGAACAAAAAAAATGAGCAAATCTGATCCATCAGAGTTAAGTAGGATAAATTTATCAGATAATAAAGATGAAATAGTTAATAAAATCAAAAAAGCAAAAACAGACAATTATACTATGCCAGCCAAATTAGAGGAATTAGATAAAAGACCTGAAGTAGAAAATTTATTAGGAATTTATGCAAGTTTAAACAATCAAAATCTAGAAAGCTTATTAAATGAGTTTGGTGGAAATAATTTTTCAGATTTTAAAAATAAATTAGCAGAATTAGTTTCTGAAAAAATCTCACCAATATCTAGTGAAATAAATAAGCTTTTAAAAGATAGTTCATTTATAGATAAAGTATTGTTAGAAGGAAGTAAAAAAGCTGATGCAATTGCTTCGAAGAAAGTTAAAGAAATGAAGAAAATTATAGGATTTTAAAAAAATAAATTATTATTTGATTATTTATAGTTTATAACTATATAAAAACTATGTTTGTTCAAATTCAAAATACACCAAATCCTAACTCGCTTAAATTTTTACCAGGTAAAAAAGTTTCTAATACTGGGCCTTTTGAAATAATTGATAAAAATTCTACAGATAATGAACTAGTAAGAAATATATTATCTATTAATGGAGTTGAGGGAATTTTTTTAGCTGAAGAATTTTTGTCAGTAAATAAAGAAGCAAATATAAAGTGGGAAGATATAAAGCATATTATTATCTCTTTTATAAATGATTATTATTCTAGTGGAAAAGAAATTGTAATTGATAAAAATAAAAAACTTAATGAAACAAAAGAATTATTAGATATTGAAAAAAAAATTATAAACTTACTTGAAACTAAAATTCGTCCAGCTGTAGCAAGAGATGGAGGAGATATAAAATTTGAAAATTATAAAGACGGAGTTGTTCAAGTTAAACTTCAAGGTAGTTGTTCAGGATGCCCAAGTTCAAAAATGACTCTAAAACAAGGGGTTCAGAACCTTTTATGTCATTATATCCCAGAAATAAAAGAGGTTGTTGCAAATTAGTTTTTATATAAAGTATTAATTAATGATTCAAAAAAATAATTTTTCTTTAAAAAAAATTAAAAAAATTTTACTTATAAAAGGTTATGGTATTTATAAAAAGCAAAAAAGGAGTACAGCCACAAGTTCTAAAAACCTTTTTTTAGTATTTTGTTTTAGTTTGATATTAATTGCTTGCTTTGGTTTCCTTCCAAAAACAGTGAAGATTATTAAAGTAGGTTTTAATAGTTCAGTAGTTGTTGAAAATAATTCTAAAAAAAATTTTGAAACAGTGTTAAGTGGCAAAGAGTTGGAACTCAAACCAGAGGAGAAAGATAAAGTTACATTTAAAGATTTATTTTATGACATTTTTGATTTTGAAGAATTACCTGACAACACTGTAAGGCTTAGTGCAGCAACTTTAGAGCAGTTATTTAGAGAAACCAATTATAATCTCAATGAAATTAGGAAGAGAAAAGTTGTTAAACCAATTTCAATAGATCTTTTACCTAAAGAGATAAAATTAATTGAAAATTCAAAAAAGAAAAAAGAATTATTTATTAAAATAGTTCTGCCACTTATTATAGAGGAAAATAATAGAATAATTTTGGACAGAAAAAGGTTATTTTCGATTTTAAATAAAAATAATAATTCAGCTTCTGAAAAAAACTGGTTGAATAAAAAATTTAAACAATATGGTGTTGTAAATAAAGATTTAACAACATTGAAAATAAGAATGGATATAGTACCAGTTTCATTAGCAATTGCTCAAGCAGCAAAAGAAACTGGTTGGGGAACTTCAAGATTTGCCTTAGAGGGAAACGCTTTATTTGGTCAGTGGACATGGAGCAAAGATGGAATGAAACCATCTAGTGCAAGCGTTGATACAAAACATAAAGTAATGAAATTTAATATTTTGCAAGCATCAGTAAGAGCTTATCAAAGAAATTTAAACACCCATTCAGGTTATAAAAAATTTAGAGAGGCAAGGGCTATACAAAGAGATAATCTAGGTAAGTTAAATAGTTTAGAACTTGTTAATTATCTTGATAAATATGCAGAAACGGGAAAGGAATACACAATAATTCTAAAAAAAATAATTGAACAAAATGCTCTGACCGATTTTGATGATGCAGAATTATTACCAA
>CACFKJ010000047.1 GCA_902566805.1 uncultured Pelagibacteraceae bacterium | reverse complement strand
AATAGGAGATGGTTTTTACATTTGTTGGAAATAAATGATTACAGTATTATCTTTTTATAAATTAAAACAAATTAAAAAATTAAAATCTATTAAAAATTTATTTTTAAAAAAAATAAATTTATTATCTATTAAAGGATTAGTTATATTGTCACCAGAGGGAATTAATGGTACGATTGCTGGGAAATCAAAAAATATTAGTATTTTAAAAAAAATAATTATAAAGTATTTAAATATTTCTAAATTTGATATTCAAAATACTACTAAATCTAATTTTATCCCATTTTTAAAAGCTAAAGTTAAAATAAAAACTGAAGTGGTTCCTATTAACGAAAAATATAATTTTGATAAAAAATTTAAAAAAAAATACCTTACTCCATTTCAATGGAATAAGTTTATGGAATTAAAGAATTCAAAAATTATCGATGTAAGAAAACCATTTGAGTATAAAGTTGGTACATTTAAAAAAGCAATTAACCCAAATACCTATAATTTTAGAGAATTTAAAAACTATCTATCTACAATTCAGAGTGATGAACAAATAGGCATGTTTTGTACTGGAGGTATAAGATGTGAAAAGGCATCAAATTATCTTTATAATAAAGGATTTAAAAATATTTATATGCTTAAAGGTGGAATTATTAATTATTTTAATAAAATTAAACCTAAAAAAAGCAAATGGAAAGGTGAATGTTTTGTTTTTGATAATAGAGTAACAATAAAAAAAGATGCTAAACAAGGAACTTTTGGGATATGTAGCGGATGTAGAATGCCAATATCTTCAAATGAAATGAAATCTTATAAATATAAAATAGGCCTATCATGTCCAAAATGTTATGACAATTTAACAGATGATCAAGTAAAGAGATTTACTGTACGTCATAAACAAATATTAGATTCTAAAATAAATTTTAAATTTAGAGAAAAAAAAAAATAATGAATATTCTATCTGATGATATAAAAAAATTAATTAGAAAACTTGCAATTCCAGCAATTGTTGGAACTTTGTTTCAAACTCTTTATAATGTAGTTGATACTTTTTTTGCAGGTAAAATTTCGCCAGAAGCTCTTTCTGCATTAAGTAAATCTTTTCCTGTCTATTTTATAATTATTGCAACATCAATCGGCGTAACTGTTGCAGGAACTTCTTTGATAGGAAATAGTATTGGAGAAAAAAATGAAAAAAATTCAATTTTTTATTTTTCTCATATTATTTATTTTGCATTAATAATTTCTGTATTTATTACTTTTTTAGGTCTTAATTTTTCTGATGATATATTTATTTTAATGGGTTCAACTGATCGTGTAACCGAACTAGGTTTAGAATATACTGATATCATATTTTATGGTTCAATACTTTTTATATTAGTTGTCGCAATAAATTCATTACTTCATGCTGAAGGGGATACAAAAACTTATAGAAATGTTTTAATTTTATCATTTTTAATAAATATAATTTTAAATCCAATATTAATTTTTGGTTTCATGTTTGTCCCAGCGTTAGGTATTAAAGGTATAGGTATATCAACTTTAGTAGCTCAATTTATAGCCTTTATGATTATTTTATTTAAAGTTTTAAAAAATGAACGATTAAAAAAAATATCTAGAGAATATCTATTACCAAAATTATATTATTTTAAAAATATATTTTTTCAATCAATGCCTATAATAGTCTCAATATGCGGATACTCTATAGCTGCTGGAATTATTTTTACATATGTTGGAATGTCTGGTGAATATGCTACTGCTGGATATGGAGCGGGTACAAGAATAGAGCAGGTAGTCCTATTACCGATCCTAGGTATAAATACTGCTATAATAACAATTATTGCACAAAACTATGGAGCAAAAAATTATAATAGAGTTAAAGAAACCTACATTGGAGCTATTCAATATTCTTTGTTAATTATGATCACTTGCTCAATATTTGTGTTCGTTTTCTCTAATCATATAACTAGTTTTTTCTCAAATGATCAAACTGTAATTGAATACGGTGGAAAATATCTTGAAATTTCCGCATTTGTTTTATCTGCTTATCCAGTTTTCTTTTTATCCAATGGATGTTTTATGGCTTTAAAAAAATCAGAATATGCAATGATTTCTAATTTATTTAGAAATGTTTTAAATCCAGTTTTAGTTTTTTATTTTGCAAAATTATATAATGCATCTTTTGAACATTTTTTTTGGATATGGGTTGTTATTAATTGGGTTTTTTCTATTAGTTATTTTTTATTTACTTTTAATTATTTAAGATTGAAACTACAGGAAACTAGAGCTGTCTTTAATCCATAACCATAAATGTTCTGAAAAGGATTTTCTGACAAATAAATTTACGTTATTTAATTCTTGATGGTGAATTATAATATCAATATGATTTAATAAGGTTTGCACTACAACGTTTTTATTATTTTTAAATTTATTAAAATTGAATGGAGATCCTTTTGATAAAACTTCAAATACATTTTTACCATTTAAATTTAGTATCACCCATTGGTCACTAACATCAGTAACTGAACCTAAGTTTAAATTTGTGATTTCGTGATCCAAAGATATCTTTAAATTGTTATCTACATCCT
>CACFKJ010000046.1 GCA_902566805.1 uncultured Pelagibacteraceae bacterium | reverse complement strand
GACATAATTAAGAATAAACAAGCAATATACGATTTAAACCTTGATAAAAGAATAAATAAAATTGGATCTGGTAGTCAATTAGAAAAATTTGATTTCAATAAATTGCCAACATATTTAAAAGAAAATAAGGAAAAGTATTTACAATGGTTAGATTAAAATTAAAACATGCTGTATTGCTGTTAAAGTAGTTTAATATTCAACATCTACTGGATCAATACTTTTCCACATATACCAAGTAAAAACACTTCTATATCCTGCGTGCAGTTTTGATAATTTTTTTAAAAATCTTTCACTTGGAGGATATGTTTTTTTATAATTTTTTGATATGGCTCTAATTAATCCTATATCTTTTGTTGGATAAATATCTGGCCTATTTAAGTTAAACATTAAAAACATTTGAGCACTCCAAACTCCAAGACCTTTTAATTGAATGATATAATTAATTGCTTGGTCATCACTCATTTTTTTTAAGGCTTTAACATTAAATGATTTGTTTTTGAAACTTTCCGCTATATTTTTTAAATAACTTATTTTTTGACGAGATAATCCAGCGCTTCTTAAAGATTTTGTAGATAATTTTATTACTTTGTTCGGAATAATTTTATTTTTGCATTTTTTTTCAAATTTTGACCATATAGAATCTGCAGCCTTAATTGATATTTGTTGACCAACAATCGTTCTACATAATGAAAAAAATGGATCATTTCTAGATGACATAAATCCATTTTTATACTTTTTTATAATTTTTCTCATTACAGGATCTTTTCTAGAAAGAGCTTTTTTTGCTTCATTCCAATACTTTGGTATTTTATTCATGACGAGGAATAATAATTTGTTTTTTGTGATAAATTTCTCTTCTAAAAATAATTACTGAAGAGGTAATAACAAGTGCTGATCCTATCAATGTTTTAGCGCTAGGTACTTCAGACCAAAAAATATATCCAAAAAATATAGCAAATATTAATCCTAAATATTTCAATGGAGTAACTAATGAAACATCGGAAAATTTATATGATTGTGTAAGCCATAAATTGGCAAGTCCTCCTAAAAGACCTAATAAAGATAATAATACTAAGTCGATCATGTTTGGAAAAACCCAGCCACTTGGAATGGTAAAAAAACTCATTATCATTATAGAAATAGAAAAATATAAACTTATTAACCAAACTGGTTCGGTAGATGATAATTGCTTAATTGTTATTGCTACGTAAGATAATCCCAAACAAAAAATAATTGGATATATATAATAAATATTCATTGAGTTAAAACCAGGTTCTGAAATAATTATTATTCCAAAAAACCCGACTAGTACTGCCAGCCATCTATAAAATCCTACTTTTTCACTTAATAAAAAAATTGAAAGCAATGTTGTAAAAATTGGTGCTGCAAAAGATATGCTTGTAACTGTTGCTAAAGGAAGTTTTCTTAATGCAATAAAAATTGCAACTATAGCAATTAAACCAGACAAACATCTTTTAAAATGTAAAAATGGTTTTTTAGTTTTGTAAAAGCTAGAATATTTTTCTTTAGGGATCAAAAAAAGTAGTGGTATTACACCACAGAAACCTCTGAAAAACAAAACCTCCCCAATAGGATAATTATCAGACCATTTAACAATTAAGTCCATGATAGAAAATGCACAAATAGACAAAAACATGTACAAAAAGCCCAATTGATTTTTAGAAAGCATGATATTAACTTTATTGTAAATAAGATTTTAATCAATGGAAATAGCAATTTTAGCATGTGGATGTTTTTGGAGCCCTGAAATAAAATTTAGTAAACTTAAAGGCGTTATAAATACTGAAGTTGGTTATTGTGGAGGTAATACAGAAAAAACTTCTTATGAAGAAGTTTGTACTGGAAATACAAATCATGCTGAAGTAGTTAAATTAATGTTTGATCCTAGCCAAATATCATACGGTGAAATTTTAGATTTTTTTTTTGAAATTCATGATCCTACCACTTTAAACTCTCAAGGTCCTGATATTGGAACACAATACAGAAGTGAAATTTTTTATTCAAATGATAATCAAAAAAAAATTGCTGAAACAATTTTAGATAAATATAACAAAAAATTTTCAGGCAAAGTTGTAACAAGAATTTCTAAAATAAAGAATTACTCTTTAGCAGAGGAATATCATCAAAAGTATTTAGAAAAAAGGTAGAATGTCATTAGTATCAACTAGTTGGTTAGAGAAAAATTTAAACAAAGTTAAAATCCTTGATGCTACATGGCATATGCCAAATACAAAAAGAAATGCATTAGAAGAATATACAAATGAGCATATAAGAAATTCGATATTTTTTGATATTGATAGGTTCTCAAAGAAAAATACTGATATACCTCATATGTTACCAGCTGAAGAAGAATGGGCAGAGATTGTTGCAAATTTAGGTATTTCAAATCAAGATAGAATTATAATTTACGATAATTCTGATGTAATTAGCTCTTGCAGATGTTGGTATACATTTATTTTTTTTGGTCACGAACCTAATTTAGTTTCAGTTTTAAATGGTGGTTTATCAAAATGGAAAAGAGAGAAAAGAGAAACTACAAATGATAAAACTGTAAGTATTAAAAAAAATTACAAAGTAAAAAAAATAGCCAACTTAGTAAAGTCAAAATATGAAATTGACGAAAATATACTTACAAATAAATTTAAAGTAGTAGATGCTAGAAATAAAAGAAGATTTTTAGGATTAGAAAAGGAACTTAGAGAGAACTTAAGAAGTGGATCAATTCAAAACTCTCTTTGCTTACCTTTTACTGAAGTAATAAATGCAGAAGAAAAAACTTTTTTAGATAACAATGTTATAAAGGAAAAGTTTGAAAATATTGGAATTAAAAATCAAAATAATGTAGTTTTTTCTTGTGGTTCTGGAAT
>CACFKJ010000045.1 GCA_902566805.1 uncultured Pelagibacteraceae bacterium | reverse complement strand
GAGTGGTTTTTATAATTTTTCATCTATGATAAATTCTGTTTAAATCTTAGTTGATACAATACATCTATATTTTTTAGCTAAATCTTTCACTATCTTATTGGTGTAAAAACCATTTTGTTTTAAAATTTTATTTGTGGTATTTTTTTGTTTATCATCTATTTCTAGTATTAGTTTACCTTTTGTCTTTAATAACTTCGAGCTCTTTATTATAACTTTATTTATATTTGAGTATCCATCGACACCACCATCTAATGCAACCTTTGGCTCATAAAGCTTAACATCATCTTCCAAATAATTAATTCTAAAGTTTTTTATATAAGGAGGATTAGATATAATTAAATCATATTTACCTCTATGAAATTTGTCAACGCTGGAATTAACAAATTTAATTCTATTTCCAATATGTTGTATTTTTGCATTATATTTTGCAATATTTATTGCATTTTTTGATATATCAATGGCTGTTCCACGACTTCTTTTCCTCTCTAATATTATAGAAATAATTAAACATCCTGAGCCCGTGCCTATATCTAACACGTTATAAGATGCTGATTTTGGTATTATTTTTAAAACTTCTTCAACAATATGTTCTGTTTCAGGCCTGGGTATCAAAACATCATGATTTACTTTGAAATTACTTTTCCAAAAACTTTTGTATCCTAAAATATATGCTATGGGTTCTTTTTTTTTTGTTCTCTCAATTAGTTTATTAAATTTAATAATGTCTTCATTTGTTAATTTCATATTTAGATTTGTTAAAAGATTTTCTCGTTTTATTTTAAGAGCTTTTGATAATAGCATCTCGGAGTCTAAGTATGGGTTTTTTATTAAATTTTCTTTTAAAATGTATACGGCATTAGATATAACTTCAGTACAATTCATTTAATTAAGCTTATTGAGTTCTTCTTCTTGAGCATGTAAACTTAAGTTCTCCACAATTTCATCAAATATTTCCCCTTCCATAAATTCTTCAAGCTTATGAAGTGTCAAATTTATTCTATGATCTGTAACTCTTCCTTGTGGAAAATTATAGGTTCTAATTCTTTCTGATCTATCTCCAGTGCCAATTTTGCTTTTTCTGTCTTTAGATCTTGCTTCATCTCTTTTTTGCCTCTCTAACTCATATATTCTCGATCTTAAAATCTTAAGCCCTTTTTCTTTGTTGCGTATTTGAGATTTTTCATCTTGTTGGCTTACTACTATTCCAGAAGGGATGTGAGTAATTCTTACCGCTGAGTCAGTTGTATTTACACTTTGTCCTCCTGGTCCACTACTTCTAAAAACATCTATTCTTAAATCTTTATCTTCGATGTTAACATCTACTTCTTCGGCTTCTGGAAGCACTGCTACCGTAGCAGCTGAAGTGTGAACCCTTCCTTGTGTTTCTGTATCAGGTACTCTTTGGACTCTATGAACTCCACTTTCATATTTTAAGGAAGAATAGATATTCTTACCTTTAATGCTTGCAATAACCTCTTTTAAACCACCAGCATCACTTTTTGAAATACTTATTATTTCAAGATTCCATTTTTTTTTATGACTAATTTTTTCATACATTTTAAATAAATCGGAAGCAAACAGACTAGCTTCTAATCCACCTGTTCCCGCCCTAACTTCTATTATTGCGTTTTTTGAGTCAGCTTCATCTTTAGGTAATAAAAATAATTTAATTTTTTTTTCATTATCTTCATTTTTATCTATCAATTCATTTAATTCAATTTTAGCAAGATCTTTGATTTCATCATCATTTTTTTCATCACTTATTATTTTTTCTAATTCCATTTTATTATTTTTAAATGAACAATATTCTTTTGCATGATCAATTATTTCATTAAGATTAGAATATTCTTTTGATTTGTCTGCGAAACTTTTTTTGTCTACTTCTCCAGAGGAAAGTTCTTTTTCGATAATTTCGTGCTTGGATATAAGTTCTTTTACTTTGTTAATTGGTATCATTTTTTATTATTATCTATTTCCAAAGCTTTTTTCTCAACTAAATCAACCACTTTTGTAATTATTTCTTGGTTGGATAATTTTTCTGTTTGAATACCTTTTAAATATAACATGTTATTTCCTTTTCCACCTCCGGTTATACCAATATCCGTCATGGCCGCTTCCCCTGGTCCATTAACGACGCATCCAATTATAGATAAAGTAATTGGAGTTTTTATATGTGCAAGTTTTTGCTCTAAAATTTTTACTGTATCTACCACTTCAAATGCTTGTCTAGCACACGAGGGGCACGAAATAATTTTAACTCCTCTATTTCTTAAATTAAGTGATTTTAAAATTTCATTTCCTACCTTTACTTCTTCCACAGGATCATCTGACAGCGAAACTCTTATTGTATCACCAATTCCATCTAGCAATAAAACGCCTAAGCCAATGGATGATTTAATACTACCAGGCAAAAAGCTACCTGCTTCGGTAATACCTAGATGCAAAGGATAATCAGTTTTTGTTGATAGTTTTTTGTAGGCACCAATTGATAGATATACATCTGAAGATTTTACACTTATTTTAAAATTATAGAAATCTTCATCTTCAATAATATTAATATTTCTTATCGCACTTTCAACCAATGCATCAGGGCATGGCTCTTTATATTTTTCTAAAATGTCTTTTTCTAAAGATCCTGCGTTTACACCAATTCTAATTGAACAATTGTTATTTTTTGCTGCAGATATAACTTCTTTGATTTTTTTTCTGTCACCAATATTTCCAGGGTTTATTCTTAAGCATTTTGCTCCATTTTCTGCAGCCTCTATTGCCCTTTTGTAGTGAAAATGAATATCAGCTACCAAAGGTACATCAACATGCTTTACAATTTCTTTTAATGATAAAGTTGAGTCTTCATCTGGACAAGAAACTCTTATTATGTCGGCTCCTTGCTCAGCAATTTTATTTATTTGTTTTATTGTTGAATACGAATCTTTTGTTAAAGTATTTGTCATGGATTGCACTGTAATAGGGTTTTCTCCACCAACTTTTACATTACCAACATTAATCACCTTAGTCTTTCTTCTATTAATATCTCTGAATGGCCTTATGCTCATTTTAAATTTATT
>CACFKJ010000044.1 GCA_902566805.1 uncultured Pelagibacteraceae bacterium | reverse complement strand
AAAGGATTTAAATCAATATTTATTCCTGACCATCCATTTTTATATAGTAAATAAGTATTATTGTGTTTAGTAGGATGATAGCAACCAATATCTAAAAACTTACCTTTGAAATTTTTTTCAAATTTATTTAAAATAAATTTATCTTCACCAAACTGAGATCCATTTTTTAAAAATTTATAATTTCTTATATAAATATTATAAAAAAGATAAAATTTTCTAAGATAAGTATACTTTTTTGAAATATTTAAAAATTTAGACTTTGTGTTTTTCATTAATTTTTTTTTTATTTGAAAGTGTTATGCCTGCAACAATAAATATTGCTCCTAAAATATGGTAAAACATAAATTTTTCATCAAAAATAATCATAGCCATTATTGCTCCAAATATTGGCATCAAATGTAGAAATGCTCCAGCTCTATTAGCTCCTATAATTGAAATACCTTTGATCCAAAAAAAGAATGAAGCAAGTCCAGGAAATAAAACTACATAAGTTAATGTAAGATAAAAAGGTGTTCCCAAATTTATTAAATACCCTAATTGCATTTCAATTATATAAATAGGAATTAAAAAAACTAAACCTGTAATTATTACAACTTGAAGAAGTGAAATTTGTGAAATTTCATATTTTTTTTTCTTGAGTAGTGCGGAATATAATGCCCATGCAAACATTGCGATAACCATTGTTAGATCTCCTTTGTTAAAATCTAAATTTTTTATCAAATCAATATCTGCTTTGGTAATGATAAATATGACACCAGTTAATGATAAAAATACTCCAGCAATTTGGAATATATTAGTTTTTTCTATTTTTAAAATTGATGAAATAAAAATAATCCAAACAGGAATAGTTGAAATCATCAACACACCACTTATTACTTGTGTATAGTAAAGTGAATAATAAACGATAGAATTAAATACGGTTATACTTGTTATTCCTAAAATTATAAAAAAACCAATATTTTGAAAAATATAATTTTTTTTATTTATAATTTCTTTGAAAGTAAACGGTAAAAGTATCAAACCAGCAAACAACCATCTAAAAAAATTGAGAGAAAAAGGAGGTATTTCATATAAGCTAGCTGATTTACCTACAATAAAATTTCCTGACCAAAAAAGCGTCGTTAATATTAATAAAAAGTATGCAAGTTTGTTATTGTTTTCCACTGTGTTAAGCGAATCTCAAAGAGCTGTAGGGTTGTAAATCTAAATTTGTTTTTTCCTCTGATATCATTTTAGATATTATCTTCCCAGAAATAGCGCCAAGAGTCCATCCTAAATGATGGTGACCAAATGAATAATATACATTGTCATAATTTTTTGAAGATCCTATTACAGGTAAATAATCTGGTAATGTTGGTCTAAATCCAAGCCATTCATCTTCGTGGTGTTCAGGCAAACCATCTAATAAAAATTTAGCATTATTAACTAAATTTTTAATTCTTCCTTTGCTTAATTTATTTTTAAGTCCTCCAAATTCTACAGTCCCTACTACTCTTAAGCCTTGTTCCATTGGCGTCATACCAAAACCTCTATTTTGAAAAACAACTGGTCTTGAAATTAAATGTTCACAATCTTTAAAATGAATGTGATATCCTCTTTCCGTATCAAGAGGAATATTTTCATGAAGTTTATCCGTTAACTTTTTGGAAAAAGCTCCACAAGCTATAACTAACTTATCAAATATAAATCTTTGAGTTTCAGATCTAATAACAGGTTTTGAATCGTCAAAATTTAAATCTTTAATATCTAATCTTAAAAATTTTCCTCCATTCTTAATAAAATTTTCAAATAACCTAACCCAAATTTTTCCTGGATTTTTTGCATGTCTAGCTTTTTTATAAAATACACCCGCATGATAGATTTTTTTTATATTTGGCTCTAAATCATGTATTTCATGTTTATTAAGTAATTGTTGTTCTGCTCCTATTTCATTTCTTATATTAATTTCTAGCTCTCTACTTTTAAGATTTTGATCATTCCAAATGTACATAATACCCTTATTTTCTACTAAGTCTGAAATATCAACATCTTCAAATAATTCATCGTAAGCAGGTAAAGCGAGGTCTAATATTTGATGCATGTATTTTGCCGTGTGCATCATGTTTTTTTTTGTACAGTTTTTAAAAAATTTTAAAAACCATGGGATCATCTTTGGAACATAGCTCCATCTTAACGCAAGAGGACCAGTAGAGCTTAATAACATAGCGGGAACATCGATTAAAATATCAGGTCTATTAACTGGAACAGATGCATATGGCGAAAAGTGACCTGCGTTTCCATATGATGCAGCTGCGCTCCCAGGATCTTCTCTATCAAATAAAGTTACTGAAAATCCTTTTTTTTGTAAAAACAATCCTGTGCATACGCCCTGAATTCCTGCACCAATAATTCCAATTTTTATTTTTTTTTCCATAAGTTAATTATTATAAATAATTAATTTATAGTGATGTTTCCATGTTAAAAATTAACACGTTACAATTATTAATTGAAATTATTAATATAATTGAGGTTTTTTATCTAAGAATACTAAAATCATCCCTGATGCAATCAAATTCATCTAAGGTCCTAAAGAAAATCTCATTAAGTTCTGCAGTATGAATTGTTCTGCACTCTCGCACTTTAGCGTTTTCACTTACTAACTCAGAAGTTTTAAGCGTATTTGATGCTGCTAATGAGGCGCTAGCTTTTGTAATATTTCCAGTAGTAGCTATGGTAATACCTGGACCAACTAATGATGAGTATTGCGCACAACCACTTAATAAAAATATACTAGTTATAATTAAAAATATTCTTTTCATCCCTCGCTCTACTAAATAATACAATAATTTTATAAATAAACAATTGATATGATCAAAATGAGTAATTTATTTAAATTTACTTTCCTACACCAACTATTGTCAAATCATCATCTAATATATCGTTATTTTCCTTAACACCTTTTTCTTTGTAATCTTTTTTAAGACTTTTTATTCTGATTTCCTCTGTTGCGTTCTCAAGTTCTTTCTTTAAAGAGGGATCTTTATGTTTTAAAATTAATTCTTTTACACCATCTATTCCTATTTCTTTTTTATTTTCATCAAGACATTCTGAAAAACCATCTGTAAAACAATAAATTCTACCTTTGCCTAATTTAAAATTATTTAATTTA
>CACFKJ010000043.1 GCA_902566805.1 uncultured Pelagibacteraceae bacterium | reverse complement strand
CTTAATATTTCATTTAGTATTATCCAAGCAGCTACAGCAGCAAAAACACCTTCTAGTGAAAAAATAATTGCTGATGGAGCTGGTGAAATATTTTTTTGAGCAAATATTTGTAACGTAAAAGCAATGCCTCCAGAAAGTAAACCTGCATAAATAATTGAAATATATTCATTCAATATATTAAGAAATACAATTTCTTCAAAAAAAAATGCAAAAAACATTGAAAAAAAAGCAACAACTAAAGCCTGAAGAGATCCAAAAAATAATGGTAGATCAAAATTTTTAATAAATTTTCCTATAAATATTATATGAAGAGCCCAAAAAAGAGCACATAATATAACTAAACTATCTCCTAATCTTACAGCTGAATTTGAAAAATCACTTAAAAAATAAACTCCAACTATACAAAAAACTGCAGAAGGCCATATACTCCAATGTATCGATTGTGAATAAAAGAAAAATAGAATAATAGGAACCATAGGAACATAAAAAATTGTAAAAAAAGCAGCATTAGCTACATCAGTATACAATAAAGCTGCTTGCTGAAAAAATGTTCCTAAAAATAAAAATAATCCAACCCAAAAAAGTAAAAAATAAAAAAGTTTTTTATTTGTATTTATTCCTTTAACAATTTTTTTTTTTTCAAAAATTAATGCAAATGGGATTATCGATAAAAAACCTATAAAAAATCTTGCACCATTAAAAGTTAGAGGCCCAATCATATCCATCCCGGTAGTTTGAGCAATAAAAGTTGTTCCCCATATAAATGTGCATAGTAAAGCACTAATTAAAGAAAAGGATTTTGACATTGTATTAATTTGCTAATTTATAGGCAAAATTCTTACCTAAGTTTTCTTTGATTTCATTGCAAAATCTTGCTGCTTCAGCACCATCAATTATCCTATGGTCGTAAGACAAAGATAAAGGAAGCATAATTCTTTTTTCAAATTTGTCGTTTATAAAAACCTGTTTAAAATATTTTTTACCAACACCTAAAATAGCAACTTCTGGATAGTTAATTATTGGCGTAAAAAAAGATCCACCTATTCCACCAAGGCTAGTTATAGTGATAGAACCACCATAAAATTCTTTTTTGGGAATTTTCAAATTTCTACATTTTTCACTAATATCTTTAAGTTCATTATTAATTTGATTTACATTTTTCTTATCTACATCTCTTATTTTCGGGACCATTAAACCATGCTCAGTATCAACAGCAATGCCAATGTGAAAATATTTTTTTAAAGTCATTTTTCCACCCTCAATTTCTTCTATGGATGAATTAAAACTTGGATATTTTTTCAATGATGAAACTATAGATTTAACAATAAAAACCAATGGGGTTATTTTTTTATTTTCACCAGTATATAAATCTTTTAAAGAAATTCTAAATTCCTCAAGCTCTGTGATATCTGCTTCGTCATGGTGAGTAACATGTGGTATAGTTCTCCATGAATTTGAAAGATTTGGTGCAGCAACACGTTTAATTCTCGGAATATTTTTTATTTCAATTTCTCCAAAATCTGAATGACTATATTCACTTTTAATTATATTTTCATTTTTAAAATTTTTTAACTTATTATTTATATAACTTTTTACATCTTTTTCTGAAATTCTTCCTTTTCTTTCCGAACCTTTAATTTGATTTAAATCTGCACCTAATTCTCTTGCAAATTTTCTTGTGATTGGTGAAGCAGAAATTTTTTTATTTTGGTTCATTTTATAACTTTGTTGGTATTGGTTTTTCTGGATCAATATTATATTTTTTAATTGCTTCTTTTGCATACTTAGAAGAAATTAGTTGTTCTTTGCTCAGAACACTTAAAGCATAAGTTACGATATGTTCTTTATCTACCTCAAAAAATTTTCTTAAATTTTTTCTTGTGTCACTTCTACCATATCCATCTGTTCCTAATGAATAAAAACTTTTATTAATAAATGGTCTAATTTGATCAGTATTCAATCTTATGTAATCTGATGCCGCTAATATCGGTCCCTCGGTATTTGCAATACAATTTTCAATATATGATTTTTTTTGATTTTTATCTGGGTTAAGCAAATTATATCTTTCAACTTCAAGTGCTTCTTTTCTTAGTTCATTAAAACTTGTTACGCTCCATACATTGCTATCAATTCTATATTCTTTTTGTAGTATTTCTGCTGCTTTTATCATTTCCCTTAAAATTGTACCAGATCCAAGAAATTGAATTTTTGTTTTCTTAAAATTATTAAATTCTTTAAATAAATACATTCCTTTAATTATTCCTTCTTCAATGTTTTTCTCTTTTGGCATTGCTGGGTGGGTATAATTTTCATTCATTGTTGTTATGTAATAAAAAATATTTTCTTGCTTTTCATACATTCTGTATAATCCTTCTCTAAAAATAGTAGCAAGTTCGTACCCAAATGTTGGATCATATGACTTACAATTAGGTATTACAGATGACATAATATGGCTATGTCCATCACCATGCTGTAATCCTTCGCCAGCTAATGTAGTTCTTCCTGCAGTTGCTCCAATTAAAAAACCTCTTGTTTGGTTATCACCAGCTGCCCAGGCAAAATCTCCTATTCTCTGAAAACCAAACATAGAATAAAAAATATATATAGGAATCATCGAAATATCATGGTTTGAATAAGAAGTTCCTGCTGCAATCCAAGATGACATTGCGCCAGCCTCTGTAATTCCTTCTTCCAAAACTTGTCCTTTAATATCTTCTCTATAAGAACTTAATTGTTCAGAGTCTACTGGCTCATATTTTTGTCCCTCATGCGCATAAATTCCAATTTTTTGAAAAAATCCCTCCATACCAAATGTTCTAGCTTCATCTGGTATTATAGGGACAAGTCTAGGTGCAACATTCTTATCTCTTAGTAAACTTGTTAACATTCTTACTAAAATCATCGTTGTAGACATTTCCTTTGACCCTGTTGATTCTTTCATTGAATTAAAAATATCAACACTAGGAGTTTTGATAGGTTTGGCAAAAGATGATCTTTCTGGTAAATTTCCTCCTAATTTCATCCTACACTCTTTGAGATATTTAATTTCTGGAGAATTTTCTTTTGGTTTATAATATTCAATATTTTTTACTTGTTGATCAGTTAAAGGAAGATCAAATCTATCTCTATAATAAAGTAAATCCTGTTCATCGAGTTTTTTTTGTTGATGA
>CACFKJ010000042.1 GCA_902566805.1 uncultured Pelagibacteraceae bacterium | reverse complement strand
AAACAAAATACTTTGAAGCAAATATATTTATGTATAAAAATAAATATTTATTAATTAAAAATAAAAAATTCAATTTTTTAAAAGATCTAATTATTTTCCCAATGAGAGAAATAGATAAAGATCAATTTAAAATGTCAGTTAGTAAAAAAATAAATGTAAAAATGTCTAATATGAATATGAAAATTATAATTAACAAAAATAAAAAAATTAAAAATATTAAAAATAGCTTTAAGTTAAATGATACAAATAAAAATAAATATATTTTACCTTCTTTTACAAAAAAAATATTTAATTCCATATCTCATTTTTCATGAAAAAAATTTCTATTATTGGAGCTGGTATATCTGGTTTATATCTTGCAAACCTTTTGGAGAGAGATAAATCCTTTTCATATAAAATTTTTGAAAAAAAAAACTCTATAAAAAATAATGATGGATATGGAATTCAATTGTCCGCTAATAGTATTAATTTGTTAAATAACATTGGTTTTCAGAAAATAAACGCAAGTGATGTCTATTTTCCAAAAAAAGTTATTTTTTATACTGCAAAAAATTCAAAGAAAATCAGTGAAATAGATTTATCACAATTCAATCAACTTAATAATCGTTATACTACGCTTAAAAGATCTAGTCTTGTAAATTTGTTATTAGAAAATATTCCTCAGGAAAAAATAATATTAAATTCTGAACTCCAGAATATTAAGTACCAAGATAAATTTACATTAAACTTTAGAGATAAAGAGACTGAACAATTTGATTATATAGTAGCTGCAGATGGAGTTTTTTCAAAAACAAAACAAATTTTATTTCATAAAAAAGGTCTTCCAAAATATTTTAATTCAATTGCATTAAGAGGAAATATTCATAACTTTAAAAACTTGGATATTTCATTGTATTTAGGTTCAAATTTTCATTTTGTAATTTATCCAATAAATCAAAAAAACGAATTTAATTTCATTTTAATTTTAAGAAAAGAATTAATTGAAAATGAAATTGCTAATAAAAACTTATTTGAGGATAAAAGTTTTATCAATAACTTACTAAATCATGTTTCTTCAAAATCTAATATAAATTTAACAGAAAGAGTTAAAGATATAAAATGCTTTCCAATTTTTGTTAGCAACCAAATCCAAATTCCTAAAATAAAAAATGTTTTTTTAATTGGTGATGCATTTTTCTCTTTTTCACCTTCTTTTGCTCAGGGTGCTTCCCAATCAATTGAGGCAGGTAATGAACTTTATAATCATTTAAAAAATAACTCTCCAAATTATTATAAAACACGAATTTTAAAAACTAAACAAATAAAATCAAGATCATCGTTAAACCATTTTGCTTTTCATCTCTCAAATCCAATTAATGTTTTTTTTAGAAATATTTTTCTTAAATATTTGTCGAAAAACAAAAGTTTTTTTAGAAAATTATTTAGGTAAAATTTATAGAAATTAGTTTCTTGGCCTTAGACGTTGTCTAAGTTCGTCAATTGGTTTTAAATTATTTCCTGATTTATAATGCCAAAAAGTCCAACCATTGCAGCTTTCAGAGCCAAGTATTTTAGCAGCCACTTTATGAATTGATCCTTCATTTTCTTTACATTTGATAGTTCCATCAACCATTATTTTTGCATAAACTTTTTTCTTTTGATCGTAAATTTCTGTTCCAGGCTTTATTACTCCTAATTCTATTAGACTTCCGAAAGGAATCCTTGGTTTAGATTTATTATTTTGTATTGTATCGAGATATTCATCTTTAATAACAGAAGTATTTTTTAATCTTTCATTAGCTGCTTGAAAATAAATCTTTTCTTTTTCAATGCCGAAATAGTATCTACCTAATTTTTTTGAAACTACAGCTGTTGTTCCAGATCCTAAAAAAGGATCCAAAATAAAACTTTGTTTATTTGATGAGGCTAATATTATTCTATGTAGTAAAGCTTCAGGTTTTTGCGTAGAGTGAACTTTTTTTCCATTATTTTTTAATCTTTCTTTACCACTGCATATAGGAAAATTCCAAGTTGATCTCATCTGCAAGTCATCATTGAAAGATTTCATCGATTGGTAATTAAAAGTATACTTTGATTTTTTACTTTTTGATGCCCAGATTAAAGTTTCGTGCGCATTAGTAAATCTTGTACCTCTAAAATTTGGCATAGGATTATTTTTATTCCATATTACGTCATTTAAAATCCAAAATCCTAAATCTTGAATTATTTTTCCTACTCTAAATATATTGTGATAACTTCCTATTACCCAGATAGATCCATTTTTTTTTAGTATTCGTCTGCACTCATAAAGCCATTCGAACGTAAATTTATCGTATGTTTTAAAACTTTCAAATTGATCCCACTTGTCATTTACTGCGTCAACCTTTGACATATCTGGTCTAGTTAAATTATTTTGTAGTTGTAAATTATAAGGAGGATCTGCAAAAATTAGATCAAAGGTTTCATCAGGAATTTTTTTTAATTCCTTAAGACATTCCCCGTTAATAATTTTATTATGTAAACTCTTTATGTTCATTTTTAAAAAAGTAATTAGACTCGAGAGTGGATTCTAGGTCAACTGGAGATTGAAAAAAAAGGACTGTTCTTGTTGTATAAATTAATTATGACTCAATATGTTGTGTATAGGACTGAAAGTTTTTCGATGGTGCTTTGTAACACCAAATTTTTTAATTGCTGCCAAATGTTGCCTAGTTCCATATCCGGCATTTTTATCCCAAGAGTAATTTTTAAATTTTTTTGACATTTTTGTAATAATTCTATCCCTTGCAACCTTTGCAATAATAGATGCAGCTGATATTTCAGGTATTTTTTTATCACCTTTAACTATACATTTTAATCTGTAGCCAATTAAATACGGAGATCTATTTCCATCAACTAATATTGTGGTAGGTTTAATTTTTAGTTTTTTAATAGATCTTTTCATAGCCAATAAACTTGCATTTAATATATTTAATTTTTCAATTTCCTCCAATGATGCAGAACCGATTGCCCATACACAATTTTTTTTTATATATTTTTCTAATAAATTTCTTTTATTTTTTGAAAGTTGCTTTGAGTCTTTAAATATTTTTTTATCGACATATTTTTTAAATATCACTGAAGCTGCGAAAACTGGTCCTACTAAACTTCCTCTTCCAACTTCATCTACTCCTGCAATTAAATTTTTCATTTTAGATATTTATTTTTAATTCCAAAATTTTTTTCTTTATTTCTTTTAAGTCTGCCCAGGAATGTTTTTTCTGATCTTCTTGTCGCAAAAGATACGCTGGATGAAAGGTTATCATTGTTAAATATGATTTATTATTAATAATTATTTCCCTCCAAGCACCTCTTTCTTTAGAAATTTTTATTTTTGATCCGCACAAAGATTCCATAGCTGTACTACCCATCAATATTAAAATTTTAGGATCAATAATTGAAATATGTTCTCTTAAATAGTTTGAATATCTCAAAATTTCTGAGGGCTCCGGCTTTCTATTGTTTGGAGGTCTATAATTTACTACATTTGTTATATAAACGTTATTTCTACTCAATTTAATTGCTGTAAGCATTTTATTTAAAAGGATTCCGGCATCTCC
>CACFKJ010000041.1 GCA_902566805.1 uncultured Pelagibacteraceae bacterium | reverse complement strand
CATAATATGAATAAAATAGCGGTTGTTGAAAAAGGCTGGATTGGTGGTGGTAATACAGGTCGTAATACAACAATAATAAGATCAAATTACCTTTGGGATGCAAGTGCAGGTCTTTACGATCATGCATTAAAAATATGGGAAAATCTATCACAAGAACTTAACTACAATATAATGTTTAGTCAAAGAGGTGTTATGAACCTTGCGCATAATCTTCAAGATGTTCGTGATTTAAAAAGAAGAACCCATGCCAACAGATTGAATGGAATTGATGCAGTTTGGTTATCAACTGAGGAAGTTAAAAAATATTGTCCTATAATAAATACTTCACCAGATATTAGATATCCAGTGTTAGGTGGAACACTTCAACAAAGAGCGGGTACTGCTAGACACGATGCTGTGGCTTGGGGATATGCTAGAGGTGCTGATTCTATGGGTGTTGATATAATTCAAAATTGTGAAGTAACAGGAATTAAAAGAAAAGGCGATAGTGTCGAGGGTTTAGAAACAACAAAAGGATTTATCAAAACAAAGAGAATTGGCGTTGTTGCGGCTGGTCATTCAAGTGTAATAGCGAACATGGCTGGTTTAAGATTGCCGCTTGAAAGTAAACCTTTGCAAGCATTAGTTTCAGAACCAGTAAAACCTATTATAGATACAGTTGTAATGTCTAATGCTGTTCATGCCTATGTAAGTCAATCTGATAAAGGTGAATTAGTTATTGGAGCTGGTACTGATGCTTATGTTTCTTATACTCAAAAAGGAAGTCATGATGTTGTAGAAGGTACTCTTAAAGCTATTTTAGAACTTTATCCCATATTTAGCAGAATGAAAATGTTAAGACAATGGGGAGGAATTGTTGATATTTGTCCTGATGCAAGTCCAATAATTAGTAAAACTAGTATTAAAGGTTTATATTTTAATTGTGGATGGGGCACTGGAGGATTTAAAGCTACTCCAGGTTCAGGAGATTTATTCGCTCACACAATTGCAAATGATGAGCCTCACAAATTAAATGCCGCTTTCAATATAAATAGATTTGTAAGTGGCGATCTAGTAGATGAACACGGCGCAGCTGCTGTAGCACATTAATGTTTATTATATCTTGTCCATTTTGCGGTGAAAGAGATCAAAGCGAATTTTCTGCTGGTGGTGAAGCACATATAGTGAGACCTAAACAACCTACTGAATTAAGCGATGATGAATGGGCAGATTTTTTATTTATGAGAAAAAATATTAAGGGTGTTCAATTCGAAAGATGGAACCATGCACATGGTTGCAGAAAATGGTTTAATGTTGTTAGAGATACATCAAATGACAAAATCCACGCAGTATATAAAATGGGAGAGAAACCTCCATCAAAATAATTTATGCCAGAAAACTATAGATCATCAGAAACACAATTTTTAGATAAAACGAATAGAATATCTTTTAAATATAATGGAAAAAAATATTACGGTTATAAAGGTGATACATTGGCGTCTGCCCTTTTGTCGAACGGTGTGCACTTAATTGGAAGAAGTTTTAAATATCATCGTCCTAGAGGAATAATGACATGTGGGTCAGAAGAACCTAATGCTATTGTTCAAATAGGTGGCAATGGTTCATTTACTGAACCAAATGTAAGAGCTACAGAACAGGAAATTTACGAAGGTTTAGAAGCATCAAGTCAAAATTGCTGGCCAAGTGTTGAGTTTGATGTTGGTGGTATAAATAATTTTATTTCTCCTGTTATACCAGCGGGATTTTATTACAAAACGTTTATGTGGCCCAAAAAATTTTGGTATAGCTTATATGAACCTGCAATTAGAATGTCTGCAGGTTTAGGAAAATCCCCTACTCAGCCAGATCCTGAACTATATGAACATAAATATATACATTGTGATGTTTTAATTGTTGGTGGTGGAATCGCAGGAATAATTGCTGCATGCATATCTGCTGATAATGGAAATAATACAGTTTTGATTGATGATAAAAAAATACTTGGTGGTACAACAATTTTTCAAGAAAATGAAAACTTTAAAATAAATAATGAAATTTCGTCACTTTGGTTAAATAATCAAATAAAGGAATTAAAAAATAAAGATAATTTAACAATCAAACTCAGAACAAGTTTAGCTGCTTATCATAGTTACAATTTTTTATTGGCTAGAGAAAATTTGTCTGATCATAAATCTTTAGATGAAAGATCAGATAAATTAAGACAAAGATTATGGAAGATAAGAGCTAAAAAAGTGATTCTAGCAACAGGCGCTATAGAGAGACCATTAATATTTAATAATAACGATAGACCTGGCGTGATGTTAGCAAACTCAGTAAAAAAATATATTGATTTTTTTGGTGTCAGATGTGGAGATAAAAATGTAATATTTACTAATAATGACTCTGCCTACGAAACTGCAATTTCTTTAAATAAAAAAGGAATAGATGTTGTTATTGTTGATATAAGAAAAAAAACTTCATCTGTATTAGCACAAAATGCAAAAGATTTAGGTATTAAAATTTATTGGAAACACACAGTTGTAGATACTAAGGGTTATAGGAGAATTAAATCTATTCAAATAATGGAAATGTCAGACGACAATACTAACGTCATAGGCAATAGAATAAATTTACCTTGTGATAACTTATCAATAAGCGGTGGTTGGACACCAATGGTGCATTTATTTACTCAATCCGGTGGAAAGTTAAAATTTAGGGACTCTGACCAAGTTTTTTTACCAAAAAATGCAATGTCTGATCAAATTAGTATTGGTTCATGTAATGGTGATTTTGAACTAGATGATATTATTAAAAATACGATATCAGATTGTAAAAATTTTCTTTCTTCAAAAACGAATAGTTTTGATGAAATAAAAGTCATATGTCCAAAACAAAAAGAGAGTAAAAATATATGGCTACTTCCTAATGACAAACCCTTAGGTAAAACAAAACCTTTTTTGGATTTTCAAAATGACTCAACAGCAAAAGACATAAAACTTGCAATGAGAGAAGGTTTTAGATCTATAGAACATGTAAAGAGATACACAACAACTGGAATGGGAACAGACCAAGGAAAACTTGCAAATATGCACGCACTTGGAATTATTGCTGAAACTGCTGGTGTAAAAATGGGCAGTTTAGGAACAACAACTTTTCGACCACCATACACACCATTAACTTTTGGAGCAGTCGTTGGAAGAAATGTCGGAACATTTTTTGATATAACTAGAAACACACCCATGCATGAGTGGCATGTAAATCATAAAGCTGAATTTGAAAATGTGGGCCAATGGAAAAGAGCATGGTACTATCCAAAGGATGGTGAAAACATGTATAAAGCTGTACAGAGAGAAAGTAAGGCAGCTAGAGAAAGTGCGGGAATATTAGACGCTTCTACACTTGGTAAAATTGATATCAAGGGAACAGATGCATCTGAATTTTTAAATAGAGTTTACACAAATGCTTGGTCAAAACTAGGTATTGGTAAATGTAGATATGGTTTAATGTTGAATGAGGATGGAATGGTCTATGATGATGGAGTAACAACAAGATTAGGTGAAAATCACTATTTGATGACAACTACTACAGGTGGTGCAGCAAACGTTCTATCAAAATTAGAAGATTATTTACAAACAGAGTGGCCAGAACTAGATGTTTGGTTAACATCTGTAACTGATCAATATGCTACTGCTAGTGTATGTGGACCAAATTCAAAAAATATTTTAAAAAAAATATTTCCAAATGTTGAATTTACCGATGAAAATTTCCCTCATATGTCATTTAAAAATGCTGAAATTGATGGAATTGGTTGTAGAATTATGAGAATTAGTTTTACTGGCGAACATAGTTACGAAATCAATATCGAATCTAAATATGGAAAATCTATATGGGAAAAATGCATGGATGCAGGAAAAGAGTATAATATTACTCCTTATGGTACTGAAACAATGCACCTATTAAGAGCAGAAAAAGGTTTTATCATTGTAGGTCAAGATACAGATGGCACAATGACACCAATTGATCTTCAAATGGATTGGATAGTAAGTAAAAAGAAATATGATTTTATTGGAAAAAGATCTTTATACAGAAGCGATACTATGAGAGAGGATAGGAAGCAATTAGTTGGATTGTTAACTGAAGATCCTAACGAGGTTTTAGAAGAAGGCGCCCAAATAGTTCAAGATGAAAGAAAACAACCTATTGAAATGCTT
>CACFKJ010000040.1 GCA_902566805.1 uncultured Pelagibacteraceae bacterium | reverse complement strand
ACCCGCAGGTTTAGCAAGACACTCAAAAAAAGATATAGACAGATGTTATGAAGCATTAAAACATGCGCCGAGGTTTAGAATACACACATTTATTTCGACTAGCCCACTTCATATGAAGCACAAATTAAATAAATCTCCAGAAGAAGTTTATGAGTCAATTAAAGAACATGTATCTTATGCGAGAAAATTTACTGATGATGTAGAATGGTCGTGTGAAGATGGAACACGAACGGATATGGATTATATGTGTAAGACTGTTGAGCTTGCAATTAATTGTGGAGCTAAAACTATAAATATTCCAGATACAGTTGGATACACTGTGCCTTCAGAATTTACCAAAATTATAGAAACTTTAATAAATAAAGTTCCAAACATTGATAAAGCTATTTTATCGACTCATTGTCATAATGACCTAGGTTTGGCAGTAGCAAATTCGCTTGCTGGTGTGCAGGCAGGAGCAAGACAAATTGAATGTACAATCAACGGAATAGGTGAGAGAGCAGGTAATGCTGCATTAGAAGAAGTAGTTATGGCAATGAAAACAAGAAGTGATTTGATGCCTTATTCAACAGGAATTAATACAACATTATTAAGCAAAGCTTCAAAAATAGTTTCTAATGCAACAGGATTTCCAGTCCAGTTTAATAAAGCAATCGTTGGAAAAAATGCATTTGCGCATGAGTCGGGTATTCATCAAGACGGAATGCTTAAAAACAGAAATACGTATGAAATAATGACACCAGAAAGTGTTGGAGTTAAGCAAACATCTTTAGTAATGGGAAAACATTCTGGAAGACATGCTTTTAAAGATAAATTGACTAGTCTTGGATATGTGGATTTAACCGATGATGTTATTGAGAATGCATTTGGAAAATTTAAAGTTTTAGCAGATAAGAAAAAACATATTTATGATGAGGATATCTTTGCATTAGTTGATGATAGTTTAATTAAAGAAGATAATGTCATTACATTAAAATCATTAAAAGTTTTTGCTGGAACAGGCGAGCCTCAAAGAGCAGAAATGACTTTAGAAATTTATGGAGAAATTAAAAAGGCTTCGGAAACTGGAGACGGACCTGTCGATGCAATATTCAAATGTATTAAAAAATTGTATCCACACGATGTAAATCTACAACTTTATCAAGTACACGCGGTAACAGAAGGTACTGATGCACAGGCAACTGTAAGTGTAAGAATAGAGGAAGAAGGAAAAACAACAGTTGGACAAGCTGCAGATACAGATACTTTAGTAGCATCAGCCAACGCTTATATTAATGCATTGAATAAAATGATAATTAAAAGAAAAAGAAATTTTGCACCTGATGGTGTTGAAGCCAAAAAACAAGATAAAAATCAAAAAATGAGAGGAATATAAAATGGGTATAATCGACAATTTAAGTAAAATTTGGTCACAAGATATGGCTATCGATTTAGGAACTGCGAACACACTTGTGGTTTTAAAAGGACAAGGTGTAATTTTAAATGAGCCTTCAGTAGTTGCGGTAGTTGATAATAAAGGAAAAAAATCTGTTCTTGCAGTAGGTGATGAAGCAAAAACAATGTTAGGTAGAACACCTGGCAATATTCAAGCTATTAGACCATTAAGAGATGGTGTTATTGCAGATTTTATCGTGACTGAAGAGATGATTAAACATTTTATTAAAAAAGTACATAAAAGAAGTACTTTTGCTAATCCAAGAATATTAATATGTGTTCCGACGGGTTCAACACCAGTTGAAAGAAAAGCTATTCAAGACAGTGCTTTAGCTGCTGGAGCACGAAGAGTTCAATTAATTGAGGAACCAATAGCAGCAGCAATTGGAGCAGGCCTTCCGATTTCTGAAGCTACAGGTTCTATGGTAGTTGATATCGGAGGAGGAACTACAGAGATTGCAGTAATGTCTTTAGGTGGAGTTGTTTATTCAAACTCACTAAGAGTAGCGGGAGATGCTATGGATACAGCTTTACAAACATTTATGAGAAAAGAATACAATCTAATGATTGGAGATAGCACAGCTGAAAAAATTAAAAAGGAAATAGGTACAGCCATACCAACAAATAATAATAAATATCCAGTAAAAGGAAGAGATATAAGATCAGGTACACCTAAAGAAATCAATATAACTGAGGAAGATACAGCAGAGGCACTAAATCCTATTGTTAGAGAAATAGTAAATGCTATGAAAGATGCTTTAGAAAATACTCCTCCAGAACTTTCTGCAGATTTAGTAGATATGGGACTAACTTTAACAGGAGGTGGAGCACTTTTAAAAAATATAGATAAAAGATTTTCTAAAGAAACTGGTTTACCAGTGCATATCGCAGATGATCCACTGGCTTGTGTTGCTATCGGAACAGGAAAAGCTTTAGATCAAGAATCAACCTTTACAAGTATGCTAACTGAATATTAAAATTTATGGCAACGAGTAGAGATGACTTCGTTATAGCTATTCGATCTGCCTTTTTAAAAAAAGGAAATCAACAAAGATTTTCTTTAATTGCCTTAATATTTTTTAGTATTGCTTTAATTGCACTAAGTAGGTTTAACTTTCCAGCAATAAACTATTTAAAAATTTCATTAAATGAAATTATTTATAGAGCATCATTTGTTGTATCAATTCCAGAACAACAAATCCAAAACGCATCTATAGCTTTAAATAAGCATTTTAAATTATATAAAGATTTAGAAATAACAAAAAAAAAAATTAAACAGCTAGAATATGAGAAATATAATTCTAATTATTTAACCTCAGAAAACGAAAGACTAAGAAAACTAATTGACGAATATATTATACAGTCTGATGAATTAGTTGCTAAAGTTTTGTTAGATAAAAACAGTCCTTTTCTTAGATCGATTATAGTAAACAAAGGAAGTAAAGATGGTGTTAAGTTAGGGATGGCTGTATTAGATGACCAATATTTAATTGGAAAAATAGTAGAAGTAAATTACTCAACGTCTAGAGCTTTACTAGTTTCAGATCTAAATAGTAAAATTCCTATATCAGTAGAACCAGGAAATTTATTATCTATTTTATCTGGAACTGGAAAAGATTTTGGCAAAATTCAATACACCCAACAAGACTTTAATTTTCAAGAATCTGATATAGTTTATACATCAGGTTCTGGAGGTATTTTTAAATCTGGTATTCCAATTGGAAAAATAAAAATAGACACTAACAAAAATATTAAAGTTAAATTTTTTTCTAACCTGTCTCAGATTACATTTGTAAAGCTAGTTTCATTTGAAAAAGGGGAGATTAAGTGAGCATTCAAGTTAAAAAATCTTTATTTAAAAAGCTTCTAACATTTGTTCCTTTGATACTTTTGTTTGTTTCGGTAATGAATGAGTTTGATTTTAACTATTTAAATTATAAATATTTTTCTTTTAATTTTCCTTTTATTTTAATTTATTACTGGAGCTTAAAAAGAAGTGAAAGTTTAGGTTATGGCTATATATTTGTAGCAGGATTGTTTAATGATGTAACAATTGGATTTCCACTAGGCGTCAGTGGACTTACTTATTTATTAATTTGCGGTTTTGCTGCTTATTTACGTAATATCACTTTAAGGCCAAATTTAATAAACGACTGGATGTTTTTTCTTTTCACGATTTTGTTTGTTACTTCTATAAATTATTTTTTATTAATTTCAATTTTTTCAATTGAAATGAATTATTATGAGTTAATGGGTAATATTTTTTTTACATTCATATTTTATTATATTTTTGCATATTTATTCGATATCTACCTAAGATTAGTTTTTAAAGGTAATAAAAATGTTTGATAGTGGAGGAGATACAAGATTTAGAAAATTAGGAACTATAAACAGAAGAATGTTCATTTTTTCTGCTGCTAAGGCAGTAGTATTATTTGGAATAGTTGGAAGATTATTTTCATTACAAATAAATGAAAGTAAAAAATATTTAACTTTATCTGACAAAAATCGTTTAAGAGAATCTAGACTTCCGCCCATAAGAGGAGAGTTTAAAGATTATTTTGAAAATACAATCGCAGGAAACTTAAGAGTTTACCAGCTTCACGTTGTTCCAGAGCAAGTTGAAGATTTTAAAAATTTAATAATAAGACTTAAAGATATTCTTGGATTTGATAATAGAAAATTAGCTCAATTAATAAAAAAAAAAAATCAACAAAAACCTTGGGAAACTTTAATAATTTCAGAAAATTTAAGTTGGGATGAATTTTCAAAAATAAACTTTTACCTTCATGAGCTAGCGGGCGCAAAACCAGTAATTACTGTTGGGAGAAGTTATCCATACAAAGGAAGCTTCACTCATATTTTAGGATATGTGGCTCAAGTAAGTGAAAAAGATTTAATTAATAGTGAAATTATCCGAGAAAGAAATGTACCTGGATTAAG
>CACFKJ010000039.1 GCA_902566805.1 uncultured Pelagibacteraceae bacterium | reverse complement strand
TCACCTTCGTTTACTGGAAACGATGATGATACATTTCCATTTCTTTTTGAGTTTACTATGCCTATTATTCCTTTGCCACCTCTGTTCGTGACTCGATAATCAAAATGTGATGTTCTTTTTCCGTAGCCATTTTCAGTTATAGATAAAATATAAGTGTTACTTGCTTTCTTCTCAAGTTTTTCATCTTTATTTAACTTCCCATTTTTTTTTAACTTGTCATGATTTATTATAGATAATGATACAATAGAGTCGTTTTCTTGAAGATTTATACCCCTTATTCCTTTTGATGAACGACCTTTAAAGATTCTTAATTTTTTAGCCTCAAACCTAATACATTTACCAAGTTTAGTACTTAAAATTATATCTTGGTCATCTTTGCATATTTTAACACCAACTATTTTATCATCACTATCGAGTTTCATAGCAATTTTACCTGATGTATTTATTGACTCAAAGTCTTCTAAATTATTTTTTCTTATTTTACCTTTGGAAGTTGCGAATATTATATGTTTATTTTCTGTATCTTCATCTTTATCTGGGAAAGGCATAATTGAACTTACTGATTGATGGTTTTTTAAAGGAAGTATATTAAACAATGATTTTCCTCTAGATGATGATGATCCCTCAGGTATTTTCCATGCTTTAACTCTATACACTAGCCCTTGAGTTGAAAAAAATAATACTTGAGTATGTGTATTAACAGATAATGTTTGAACTACTGAGTCTTCATCTCTTGTTTTAATTCCAGTTTTACCTTTTCCACCCCTTTTTTGTTGTTTAACACTTTTTAATGGTCCCCTCTTAATATAGCCTTGTAAGGTTACAGTAATTATGACACTCTCTTTTTGTATTGTTTCTTCAATATCATAATTTAATACAGCATCTATTATTTTGGTTCTTCTTGGAACAGAATATTTATCTTTTATCAACTTAAGCTCATTGCTTATAACTTTTAATAATTCTTTTTTTGAATTAATTATTTTTTTAAATTGAGAAATAAGTTCAGCTAATTTTTTTATTTCAACTTCAATTTCATTTATTCCTAAAGCAGTTAATTTTTGTAATCTAAGTTCTAAAATTGAAGTTACTTGGTCAGAAGTTAATGAATATAAACTTTTGCTATTTTTATTTTCTATTAATTTAATAAATTTTAAAGATTTATTGATTTTCCATTTTAACGTTAACAATGATTTTTTTGCATCATCAGGGGTTTTTGATCCTCTAATTATTTTAATTATCTTATCTAAATTTTCAACTGAAACGGATAGTCCAATTAAAATATGAGCTCTCTCTTCAGCTTTTTTTAAGTCGTGCTTAGTTTTTTTAATTACAACATCTTCTCTAAACTTTAAAAAGTTTTCTAGAAAATCTTTAAGATTGCAAGTTTTAGGTTTGTTATCAACAATTGCTAAAGTATTAAAACCAAAGGAACTTTCGATAGATGTATATTTATATAATTGTCTTTTAATAGTTTCTGGCTCAACATTTGTTCTTAAATCAATCGCTAATCGAATACCTTCACGATTAGACTCGTCTCTAATATCTCTTATACCCTCAATTTTTTTATCCCTAACCAGTTCTGCAATTTTTTCACTCATTACAGATTTGTTTACTTGATAGGGTATTGATGTAATAACAATTCTATCTCTACCATTTTTAAGATTTTCTACATTTATTTCACCTCTAATTTTAAATGATCCTCTTCCAGTTTTGTATCCTTGTTTTAAAATATCTTTACCAATTATTACTCCTCCAGTTGGAAAATCAGGTCCTGGAATGTGTTTCATTAACTCATTAATTTTAATATCTTTATTACTAATTAAGGCTAAAGTTCCATCAATAATTTCTCCTAGATTATGAGGTGGAATACTGGTTGCCATACCAACTGCAATCCCTCCCGCTCCATTTACAAGTAGGTTTGGATATTGAGCTGGCAAAACTGAAGGTTCTTTTTCTGTTTCATCATAATTGCTTTTAAATTCTACTGTATTTTTTTCTATATCATCAATTAGATACTGAGATATTTTTGCTAATCTTGTCTCGGTATATCTCATTGCTGCTGGAGGGTCTCCATCTATAGACCCAAAATTACCCTGACCATCAACTAATGGTAAACTCATAGAAAAATCTTGTACCATTCTTACTAGAGCATCATAAACAGCCTGGTCTCCGTGAGGATGGTACTTACCTATTACATCCCCTACTATTCTTGCTGACTTTCTAAATTGTTTGGACCAATCAAATCCACCTTTGTACATTGCATAAATAATTCTTCTGTGAACTGGTTTTAAACCATCTCTAATATCAGGTAGAGCTCTGCTTATGATAACGCTCATCGCGTAGGACAAGTATGAAGAACTCATTTCTTCATATACAGAGATAGGTTTAATATTTAAATTTTTAGATAATTCGTTTTTTTGCATATAAACTAAAAAGGAATATCGTCATCTAAATCACTTTGATCTACTTGAGATGAATCATCTTGATTTTGTTTATTACTTTGTGAAGAAATATTATTCTGATTGCCACCACCTAGCATTGTTAATGAAGAATTATATCCTTGAATAACTATTTCAGTTGAATATTTATCCTGACCACTTTGTTCATCTTTCCATTTTCTTGTCGATAATTGTCCTTCGACATAAATTTGAGCACCTTTTTTCAAATATTGTTGAACTACATTTACTAATCCTTCATTAAATACAACTATTCTGTGCCATTCTGTTTTTTCTTTTTTTTCACCTGTATTTTTGTCTTTCCAGGATTGACTAGTAGCCAAACTTAGTCTGGCAACACTTTTGCCATTAACCATTTGCTTGATTTCAGGGTCTGCGCCTAATCGTCCAATTAATAATACTTTATTTAAGCTTCCAGCCATAATATTTTAAATTTTTTAGATTTGAGTTATAAATATATATATCACAATTTTAGTTGAATATTAATTTTATTAATCTAAAGCAACAAAAATTATGCTTAAAAAGATAGTTATTAAGGGTGCAAAAGAACACAATTTAAAGAATATTTCATTAGATATTCCTAAAGACAAATTTATAGTCATAACTGGTCTTTCTGGATCTGGAAAATCATCTTTAGCTTTCGATACCATATATGCTGAGGGACAAAGGAGATATGTTGAAAGTTTATCTGCTTACGCGAGACAATTTTTAGATAAAATGAAAAAACCTAATGTAGATTTAATAGAAGGTTTAAGTCCAGCGATATCTATAGAGCAAAAAAATACATCTAAAAACCCTAGATCTACCGTTGCAACAGTAACAGAAATTTATGATTACATGAGAGTCCTTTACGCAAGAGTTGGTGTTCCATATTCGCCATTTACAGGAAAACCGATAACATCTCAAACGATAAGTCAAATAGTTGACAAAATTAAAGAATTGCCAAAAAAATCTACCATATATTTATATGCACCTGTTGTAAGAGGACGTAAAGGTGAATACAAAAAAGATATTTCTTTATACAAAAAAAGAGGTTTTCGTAAAATTAAAATTGATAATGAGCTATATGAGATAGATAAAGTTCCAGAACTTAATAAAAAAGTAAAACATGATATTTCGGTTTTGGTAGATAGGATCATTTTAAATTCTGATTTAGGTAATAGACTGGCTGAAGGAGTAGAGACAGCAGTTAACTTAGCTAATGGACTTCTTTTTGTTGAATACGAAAATGAAACATTGCCCAAAAAATATAGAAAAGTAGAAAAAATAATTTTTTCTACAAAATTTGCTTGTCCAGAAAGTGGATTTACAATTGAAGAAATTGAACCAAGATTATTTTCTTTCAATAGCCCATATGGTGCATGCGAAGAATGTGATGGTATAGGAGTGAAGCTAAATGTAGATCCAAAATTAGTGATACCAAATGAAAAAAAAAGTATTGCTGATGGAGCAATTTTACCATGGGCAAAAACAACTACAATGTATTATGCGCAAACACTAGCATCGTTAGCTAAGCATTATGGTTTTTCTTTAGACGAAAAATGGGAAAAATTGTCAAAAAAAATTAAAGAAATAATTCTTTATGGTTCAGATGATGAAGAAATAAAATTTTCTTATGACGATGGATATGAAAAATATTCTCATAAAAAAACATTTGAGGGAGTAATAAATAATTTAGAAAGAAGATATCTTGAAACAGATAGTGATTGGAAAAGAGAAGAAATTTCTCAATATCAATCAGACACAGATTGTGAAAAATGCAATGGACAAAGATTAAAAGAAGAAGCTTTATGTGTAAAAATTGATAAACAAAATATTAGTGAAGTAACGTTAAAATCTATATATGAATCAAAAAAATGGTTCAAATCACTTGAAGATAAACTTAATCAAAGAGAGCTAAAAATTGCTGAACATATTTTAAAAGAAATAAATGAAAGATTAGATTTTTTATT
>CACFKJ010000038.1 GCA_902566805.1 uncultured Pelagibacteraceae bacterium | reverse complement strand
AAAACCAACCAATAATGCGGACAGTGCTTTTAAGTGCCATCCATTTGTATAATAATAACTACTTGATGAGATAGATGAAAAAATATCTTTGTTATTAATTGTTTTTTTTTGAATTAAATAAAAATCCGCTATAATTATACCAAATATTGGGCCGAAGAATGCGCCTACTGTATCAACAAAAGATAATATTCCAATTTGACTTAAAACTGGTAACCAGAACATGCTAATAAAAAAACTAGTTATTACTATAAAAATACCTGCACTCTTTAATGAAAAACTATTTGGTAAAAAATTAATTAAAACATTTTGAGTTGGGATATAATTTGCAATTAAATTCGTTGATAGTGAAGCAAAAAAAATAAATATTAAAGCAAATACAGTTAAAAAAGTATTATCAAATTTACCAATAATATCAGTTGGATTAGTTAACAATTGTTCTGCTGCAATCATATTTTTAACTAAAATTATATCTGAACCTAAAACTAATAAAACAGAGAATATAGAAAATAATAAAAGATTTAAAATTAAACTTAAATTTCCTTTTTTTAATTCACTTTCATTTTTTACATATCTTGAAAAATCTCCAAAATTTAAAATTACCATTGAAAGATATGCAAACATTGTTCCTATAACGGTTAATAATGGAAGTATATTTGATTTAGAAACTACATTTTCTACATTTAATACTATTTTAATAGATTTAGATAATTCATTGTAATTTTCTGCAACTATCATTATTAAAAAAATAATTAATCCAAAATAAACAAAAATGGCTGAAAAATTTATAAATGATTTATTTCGAGAAATTCCTTTGCTAAAAAAAATATATTGTATTGCCAGTGAAAGAATTAAAGCTGCATAATCAATTATATTTAAACTCATATAAAAAGTAAAAAATATTTCTTGGTCTAAAATATTCTCATCTATATTAAATATTAAAATTCTGATTAAATAACCAATGGATTTAGATATAAAAAATGTTTGTACACCAAACATGAAAATTCCAACTGCACCTCTTAATAAAGCAATATACCTAGCTCCATTTATTCCCATTGATGATCTTAAAATTACTGGAAAAGGTAAACCATGTTTTTGTGATGGTTGGCCTATTAAATTACAAAATAAATAAACAAGAATTGATGATACAACACATCCTATTAAAACTATTAAAAAATTTAAATTATAGATTAAATAAATCGATGCAATTAATGAAAAACCCACAATACTTTGAATTCCACTTCCCCAAAAACAAAATATATCTTTCCATGTCCAGTTTTTTTGAGAAGGGTTGACTGACACAATTTCCCAATTTTTTAACGGAAAATTTTCTTTTTCTTGAATCACTGCTTTATATTAAACTAATATTATTTACTGTCCATACAGGACAGTTGGAAGCCATAAAACAATCTTGGGAAATACGATAATTATTATTAATCCAATTACTTGTAGAACCATAAATTGCATCATTCCTAAATAAATATCTTTTAAATCCCATTCTGGAACGACCCCTTTTAAAAAGTATGCTGATAAGGCAACTGGAGGTGAGAGCCAGGCGGTTTGAAGATTAACTGCAACTAATATTGCAAACCAAGTTAAATTGAAACCTAAAGCTTCAATAAGTGGTAATATTATTGGAACTATAATCATTACAATTGGAACCCATTCTAAAGGCCATCCAAGAAGAAATATGACTGCCATTACTATAGCTAAGATAAAATATTTATTCATCTCTAATGACAAAAGAAAATCTGTTAATACCATGGGTGTACCAAGTCTTGCAAAAACGGCTCCAAAAAAATTAGAGGCTGCAACTAAAACCATTATTAGAGCTGTTATTTCCAATGTTTTCACTAAGGCTTCTTGTAATTTTTTAAGAGTAAGTTTTTTGTATGCTAAAGACAAAAGCAAAGCTCCCATTGCACCACATCCTGCAGCTTCTGTTGGTGTAGCAAAACCAAATAAAATACTTCCAAGGGCAGCAAAAACTAAAGCAGCTGGTGGAACAAGTCCTAAGAAAAATTCTATCCATACTTTACCCATACTTTCTGCTCTCATCTCTATAGGTAGAGGTGGTCCTAACTTTGGATTCATTGCGCATCTAATTGTTGTATAAGCTGCATACAAAGTTGCTAATAATATCCCAGGAAAAATTGCAGCCGCGAATAAATCAATTACAGGTATTTCCATGATTGGCCCCATAACAACTAACATAATACTAGGAGGAATTAATATCCCTAAAGTTCCACCTGCAGTGATTGTTCCTGCTGCAAGTCTTACATCATAACCTGATCTATTCATCGACTTTGCAGCCATAATTCCTAAAATTGTTACTGATGCACCAACAATACCTGTTGCAGCAGCAAAAATTACAGAAACAAATAATACTGCATAATATAAAGATCCTTTTACTCTAGCTAACATCAGCTGAAATGCAGAAAATAATCTTTCCATCAAACCAGCTTGCTCCATCATGATTCCCATAAATACAAATAGAGGGACGGCGGCTAGAGTTTGTTCCGTCATAACCATTGAGAACTGTAAGGTCATTAGATAAAAAACTAATTTTCCAAAACCTAGATATCCAAATACAAAACCTAAAAAAATTAAAGTAAAAGAAATTGGAAAACCTATAAATATAGAAAAAAGCATCACACCTATTAAAATAAAACCTAAAACGGCTGGATCAATTAAATGTGATATCATTTGCTACCCGGCCATTTACCTTTTGTCATAGCGTAATAACTTTTTAATACTTCTGAAACTCCTTGAATTAATAAGAAAACAATTCCAAACCATAAACAAGATTTGATAGGCCACATATATGGCATCCAAGTTGTGTCCATTCCTCTTTCATTCCTCATAATAGATTCTTGAACAAATCCTGTTGTCATATAAAGAAAAACAATTAAACCTGGGAAATAAAATAGAAGATATAAAATAAAATCGATCTTTCCTTGATTCTTTACTTTAAAATTTCTGTATAAAAAATCTGCTCTAATATGAATACCTTTTGAAAGTGCATATCCTGCGCCAAGCATAAATAATGCACCATATAAAAATCTGCTAATATCGTAAGCCCATATTGTAGGGGCCAAAAATAATTTTCTAGCAAGCACTTCATAAGTCATTGCTAAAATTAATGGAAATAAAATCCAACATACTATGTTGCCTGTCCATTTACTAAATTTGTCAATCCCAACTATTGTCGATGCCATCCACTTTGGCATATCATCGGGCATTTTATCAAAACCAGTTCGCCTTTCGGCAATCATTTCATCTGAAATATCTAGTTTTGTTTTTTCTTCTGACATAAGTATGAGGATAAAGTACAAAGCGGGCAAAAAACCCGCTTTGTATAATTATTTATATTATTACTTCAAAGTCGCTGCGTGAGCCATTCCTAGCTTAGCATTTGACATTTGAGCACCACTCCAGAAAGGAACTGCGATGTCAGCAAATTCTTTCATTGAAGAGTATACTTTATTAAAAAATGCATTTTCTTTTGCATTTTTATTCAAAGTAGCTTTAGCTGCAGCCATATATTCTGTGAAATAATCAGAAGGTGTATCTTCTAATATAACACCGTGCTTAGTAGTTAGTTCTCTTAAAGCTTTACCATTTTCGTAGATTCTGTAACTTAATGATTTAGCTAAAGATGCGTTTGCAGCTACTTCTAAAGATTTTTTTTCATGATCAGTTAAACCATTATAAGTTTTACCTGTCATGTAAAAGTCAGCGTTAACAACTACTTGATGAAGACCTTGTAAGTAGTAGTGCTTAAGAACTTTTTGGAAACCAAATACCATATCCGGCTTTGGACAACACCATTCAGCTGCATCGATAGTTCCAGCTTGTAGTGCGGGAAGAATGTCTCCACCTCCCATAGCAACTGATGCTATACCGATATCTTTATAAGTTTGTCCTGGAATTCCTGGAGGAGTTCTGAACTTGTAAGTTCTGAAGTCATCCATATTTTTGATTTTCTTAGGAAACCAACCTAAAGCCTCAGGTCCAACAGGTTGAAGCATAAATCCTTTTATGTCTCTTCCCATTTCTTTCCAAAGTTGATCATATAGTTCTTTACCACCACCATATTGGAACCATGATAAGAAAGCTAAGTTATCAATACCTACTCCACCACCAGCTACTGGAGATCCAAATAACATAGCAGCAGGATGTTCTCCTGACCAATAGTGTGTCCACGCGAAACCACAGTCAATTAAACCTTTATCAACAGCATCAAGAGTTTCTTTAACACCAACTACTGTTCCTGCGGGCATAATTTCAAATTTTAAAGAACCACCTGTTAGTGTAGTAACAGTATCAGTAAAGTCTTTTAACATTACTACTTCATCTGCTTTTGCACTAATAACAGTTTGGCACTTTAAAGTTTTTGCCGCATTAGCATTAGATGTAAATCCAATAATCATAAAAGCAGCAAATAAAAGTGAAATGATTTTTTTCATTTTTTTCCTTTTTGTTAGTTTGTTAAATTTAACGTGCGCATCAAAGCAGAAAATGTAACTTGATACAAGTGACAATTGACTAATATGAGTGTAAAAAACATTAAATAACAATTAATAAAAAAAAGTATTCAACTATAAATGGAAAATTTTGATTATATAATAATTGGAGCAGGTTCAGCAGGATGTGTATTGGCAAATAGACTTTCTGCAAATCCAAAAAATAAAGTTTTATTATTAGAAGCTGGCGGCAAAGATAATTATCCATGGATACATATTCCTGTTGGATATTATAAAACTATGCACAATCCAAAAGTAGATTGGTGTTTCAACACTGAAAAAGACGAAACAATGAATAATAGATCAATAAGATATCCTCGTGGAAAAACTTTAGGTGGCAGTTCCTCAATTAATGGTCTTTTGTGGATAAGAGGTCAAAGTAATGATTATGATAATTGGCGTCAACAAGGAAATACTGGGTGGAGTTGGGACGATGTTCTGCCTTACTTTTTAAAATCAGAAAATAATGAAATAGGAGAAAATAAATATCATAATGATAAAGGGCCAATTATGGTTTCAAATAAAAAAATAAAGTTAAAAATGCTAGATGAATTTTTAAATGCTGCCGAAGAGCATGGGATTCCAAAAGTAAATGATTTCAATACTGGTGATAATTTTGGAGTTGGTTATTTTCAATTTACAACTAGTCATGGAAATAAAGGATTAAAATTAAGATGTAGTGCAGCAAAAGGTTATTTAAATCCTATAAAAAAAAGATCAAATTTAAAAATTATTGTAAATGCGCATGTTAAAAAAATTAATTTTAAAAATACAAAAGCTTTTAGTGTAAGCTATTATAGGGGAAATGAATCATTTGAAGTTAAAGTTAACAAAGAGATAATAGTTTCAGCAGGTTCGATTGGATCTCCTCATATTTTACAAGTATCAGGCATTGGTAGTAATGATAATTTAAATAAAAACGGTATTAAAACTATTAAAGAATTAAAAGGTGTAGGTAAAAATTTACAAGATCATTTGATGTTTAGGCCAGTTTATAAGGTTAAAAATCTTAAATCACTTAATAAAAAAATTAATAGTTTTTTTGGAAATTTATTAATTGGTTTAGAATATATTTTAAATCAAAGTGGCCCTATGACTATGGGAGCAAGTCAGGTCTGTGGTTTTGCAAAAAGTGATTCGTCTAGAGCTACTCCAAATTTACAGTTTCATGTTCAGCCAATAAGCACGGATGTTCTAGGTGCAACTAAATTACATGATTTCGATGGGATCACACCAACTGTAGCAAATATAAGACCGACAAGTAGAGGTGAGATTAATATAGTTAGTAATGATAGCCGTGTATATCCAAAAATAAAAATGAATTATCTATCAACAGATGATGACAGGTATGTTGCGGCACAAGGATTAAAACTTGTAA
>CACFKJ010000037.1 GCA_902566805.1 uncultured Pelagibacteraceae bacterium | reverse complement strand
GAAGCAAAAGGAGAAAAAATATTTAAGTTTGGATTTGGTCAGTCTCCTTTTGAAATACCTGAAAATATAGTTTTAGAATTAAAAAATAACGCAAATAAAAACAATTACTTGCCAATGCAAGGACTTTTAGATTTAAGAAACGAAATTGCAAAATATTCAAATAAAATAAAAAATTATAATTATAAACCTGAAAATATTTTAGTTGGACCGGGATCCAAAGAACTGATGTTCTTACTTAATTTAGCTTTTGAAGGTGAAATAATTTTACCCACCCCAAGCTGGGTTTCTTATGAACCGCAAGGAATTCTTGCAAATAATAAAATTCATAAGTTAGAAACTCTTGCAGAAAAAAATTGGTTCCCAAGTGCTAAAAGCATAGAGTCAATTGTTTTAAAAAATAAAAATACAAACTATTTATTATTTATAAATTCTCCTAATAATCCATCAGGGCAAATCTGCGAAAATCTAGAGGAAATTGCTAATATAGTTAATAAATATAATATAACAGTTTTATCAGATGAAATATATTCTGAACTTTCATTTTCTAATGAATACAAATCAATAGCAAATTTTTGTCCAGAAAGAACTATTATTAGCAATGGTTTAAGCAAATGGTGCGCAGCAGGCGGATGGAGATTAGGGTACTTTGTTATTCCAAATGAACTTAAAAATTTAAGAGAATCTTTGAAAGTATTAGCGAGTGAAACCTTTTCTGCAGTAAGTGCTCCAATACAGTACGCAGCTATAAGTGCATTTAAAAATAACCATCATGATTATTTAAATAAATCTAGAAATATTCTTAAGATAGTAGGAGAATATGTTTATAAAAATTTAAAGTCTAACAAAGTATTAATAAATAAACCCCAAGGAGGATTTTATTTAATGCCAGAATTTTTAGAAAAAAAATTTTCAAGCTCTGAAGTAATGTGTAACGATTTATTAAAAAAAAAAGGAGTAGCTATACTCCCAGGCTCTGACTTTGGTTTTAATAAAGATAAACTTATTGCCAGATTAAGCTTTACCGACTTTGATGGGAAAGCTTTTATGAAAAATTATAATATTAATTCAAATAATGAGGATTTGTTAAGTAAATATGCTCCAAATATTATAGAGGGTACAAAAAGACTGAAAGATTGGGCAGAATCTAATTAAAATCTTCCTGGACACGAATATATTTATTTTGTTAAACTTTAAGATATTAAACTAAGGAAGGGGAACAAGATGAAAAAAATAATATCTAACTTATCTAGTGCTCTTTTGCTTTTTGTAGCTACTTTTTCGTTTGGAACAGTTGCAAAATCAGCAGAGTTTTTTACGATAGGTACTGGTGGTCCGACAGGTGTATATTTCCAGACAGGTAACGCAATTTGTAAAATGTTACATAAATATGCGACTAGTTCTGAACATGGAAGAAAAAAAGCTGCAACTGATAAAGCATACAGATGTACTGCTCCATCAACAGGTGGATCAAATTACAATATTGGTCAAATTAAAGATGGGGAATTTCAATTTGGTGTAGCCCAGTCAGATTGGCAGTTTCATGCTTTTAATGGATCTAGTAAATGGGAAGGCAAACAATTCAGTAATTTAAGAGCTGTATTTTCAGTTCACAATGAACCTTTTCAAATTTGGGCTAGAAAAAAAGCAAAAGTTAAAAACTTTAAAGGTCTTAAAGGTAAAACTGTTAATATAGGTAACCCTGGTTCTGGTCAAAGAGGAACTATGGAAGTACTAATGGAAGCTATGGGAGTTGATAATAGTTATTTTAAAGGAGTAACTGAATTAACATCTTCTGAACAAGTTAAAGCTCTATGTGATGGTAAAATTGATGCATATGGTTATTCTGTAGGATTTCCAAATGGTGCAATGGAACAAGCAGCAACTTGTGCAGCAAAAGCACTTCCTATTAATCTTACTGGATCAGCAGTTCAAGGTTTAATAGATGGTGCTCCATATTATGCAGCAGCAACAATACCTGCGGGAACTTATACAGGGCAAAAGAAAGATGTTACTACTTTTGGTGTAAAAGCTACTGTTGTTACTAGTGCTGATGTATCTGATGAATTAGTTTATTTAGTAACAAAAGCTGTTTTTGAAAATTTTGATGATTTTAGAAAACAACATCCTGCTTTTGGACCATTAGAGAAGAAAAATATGATTGCAGATGGTCTTTCAGCTCCATTACATCCCGGTGCTCTTAAATACTATAAAGAAGCTGGATTAATGTAATTTAAAAGATAATTTATTTAAAAAGGCCCGATATATTTATTGGGCCTTTTTTTTGAAGTAATGTATCATCTTAGAAATGAATCAAGATATTGATACAAAAATTGAAAATAAAATTCACGAAGATTTATCACCCACTAGAAATCTTACAGGTTTTCATTTAAAGATTGTTGGTGCAATAGCTATCACTTGGTCATTATTTCAATTGTGGTATGCATCTCCGTTTCCATTTTGGTTTAATATAGGAATGTTTAAAGGTTTACCTGCTAGAGCAATACATTTAGGTTTTGCATTATTATTAGCTTTTTTAATATTTCCATTTTCAAGGTCAAAAAAAATTTCAATAATAGATATTTTTATAAGCTTATTAGGCGCGTTTTGCTGTTTATATATTTACTTTTTTTATGATCAATTAGTAGATAGAGGAGGAATTCTACTCAAAATTAATTTAGGAGAAAATTTTGTTCTTCCTATAGAATTAATTATTGGAATATGTGGAATTTTAATATTACTCGAAGCAACAAGAAGAGTTATAGGTATTCCATTAGTTATTATTGCAGTTTGTTTTTTATTATTTTCATATTTTGGAAAATATGCTCCAGAAATGATTTCTCATGGAGGTCTTTCGTTAAAAAGACTAGTGGGTTTTCAATGGTTTGATCAGGAGGCTATATTTGGAATTCCGATAGGAGTTTCTGTAGATTTTATATTTTTATTTGTTTTATTTGGAGCACTGTTAGAAACTGCTGGCGGGGGTCAATATTTTTTAGATCTTGCTTTCGCATTGGTAGGAAAAATGAGAGGAGGCCCAGCGAAAGCTGCAATTCTAGGTTCGGGAATGACTGGTATGATTTCGGGCTCTTCTGTAGCAAATACAGTAACAACAGGAACTTTTACGATACCAATTATGAAGAAAACAGGTTTTTCTAAAGAGAAGGCAGGAGCAATAGAAGTTTCATCTTCTGTTAATGGACAAATTATGCCGCCTGTAATGGGAGCGGCTGCATTTGTAATGGCAAGTTTTATAGGAGTTACATACTTCGAAGTTGTAAAACATGCTTTTTTACCGGCAATAATTTCTTATATAGCATTATTTTATATTTCACACTTAGAAGCACTTAAATTAAATTTGAAAGGAATGGATGATGCAGATGTACCAAATTTAAAGAAGACTTTTCTTTCAGGTTTGCATTTTTTAATTCCAATATTTGTTCTTATCTATTTATTAGTTTACATGAGGCTTACAGCTTCATACTCAATATTTTATGCAACAATAGCCTTAGTTTTAGTAAATTTATTAAATAAATTAATTCAAAAAAAAAATTTTAATAATGCTTTAAAATCTTGGTTTAGTCAGACAGTAATAGGTTTTAAGAAAGGTGCTATTAACATGGTAGCAGTTGGTATAGCTATTGCAACTGCGGGAGTAATAGTAGGATCTGTTGGATCAACAGGATTAAGCACAAATTTGATTATTGTTATCGAGTCTGTAGCAAAAGATAATGTGATAATATTAATTTTATTAACTATTGTTTTATGCTTGTTACTAGGAATGGGACTACCAACAACAGCAAACTATGTTGTAGTTGCTTCACTAATGTCTATGGTATTGGTTGATGTAGGAAATGCTTCAGGATTTATATTTCCAATTATAGCTGTTCATTTATTTGTATTTTATTTTGGTTTAATGGCAGATGTAACACCTCCGGTTGGTTTAGCATCCTATGCAGCGGCAGGTATTTCAGGTGGAGATCCATTAAAAACAGGAGTACAAGCATTTTGGTACAGTTTAAGAACTGGTATTCTTCCAATTGTTTTTCTATTTAACCATGAACTTCTATTAATAGGAGTTGATAATTTATGGCATGCGTTATTAGTAATTATAACTTCTTTAATAGGAATTTTAATATTCACATCAGCTACCCAAAGGTGGTTTTTTGATAAACTTAGATGGTATGAAATAATAATTTTTTTAATTGTTTCAATATCATTCCTATCACCAGAATTTATTTTAAATAAATTTTATCCAAAATTTGAGTATAAAGATTTAAATAACATTGCATTAGTTAACTTTGAAAAAAATAGGGATGTACATATAAAAGTTACCAGATTTAGTGAATATGGAGAAAGGTATAAATTATTTGTAATTAAAAAAAATACATTTGAAAAAAATTACAATTTAGAAAATTATGGTTTAACAATAGTTTCAAAAGATAATCAAACTATTGTTGATAATATGAAGTGGAATGGTTTAGCAAAAAAATCTGGTTTTGAAATGGACGATTCGATTACTGAATTAAAAGTAGAAAACTTAGATAGGCCAAGTAAAAATTATGTTTATCCTTTATCATTCATTTTATTTTTAATATTCGGTTACTTAAATTTTAAAAGAAAAAAAACTAATTAAATTCTTTATTAGTTTTTTTCCAGACTCCCGATGCAAAAGCAATAAGTCTTTTTCTACATTTTAATTTACATTCTAAAAAAACTAGAGATCTTGTAATTTTTTGTATACTTACACTACCCAAAATAATATCTCCCTCTGTTGTTCCATCTATAAACTTTATATCTAATGAAATTGTTACGCAGACTCTATTATTTGAAACTCTATGAGCTCCAGTTCCACATCCTGCATCGATTATAGAAGTAATGTATCCACCATGTGTGATTCCTGCCTTATTAAGATGATTTTTTTTTATTTTTGTTTTTAATTCGTATTTTGTCTTTGAAATTTTTCTAAATAATAAACCACCATTATGTTTCATAAAACCTGATTTAAGACTTATCTGTTCAAATTTTTTATTCATTTAAATTAAAAATGTAATTAATAATAATAAAATTATAACTATGGAAAAAAAATATATAACAGACTGTTGTAATGATATTTTCATTTTAACCTTTCTTGGTGGGCCGCGAAGGACTTGAACCCTCAACCTCAGAGTCCGTAGCTCTGCGCTCTATCCAATTGAGCTAGCAGCCCATAATACCAATATAGATTAATGTAAAAAAAATTAAACTAAATTAAATTAACTTATATCTTTCTTTTAGTAATATTTTCTGTATCCAAAACCTAGTATCTAAACTTCGTTTATTGTTGATAAATTTTAATTTTATTAACAAATTTTTAATCATGTAATAATATGCTCATTTAAGATTGACTAAAAAAGGATATAAATATGTCAAGAATGAAACATTTATTAAATTTTCAACTAGAGGAATAAGTATTATTAAATGTCTATCAAATTAATTGTACCAGATATTGGTGATTTTGAGAGTGTTGAAATTGTAGAAGTACTTATAAAACAAGGTGATAAAATAAATAAAAACGATTCTATTGTTACACTTGAAAGTGATAAGTCAAGTGTTGAGGTTCCTTCTACAGAAGCTGGAATTGTAGAAAAAGTAAATGTAAATGTAGGAGATAAAGTTTCTAAGGGCGATCTCCTTGCAACATTAAAAGCAACAGAAGAAACAGAAGAAAAAGAGGATAAAAACCAGAAAAAAATAAAAGAAAATATTCCACCTGATACTGAAAAAATTATTAAAGAAGCAGAAGACACTTTAAATTTAAATAATAAGGAAGATCTCTCAAAAAGTAAGAACGATTCAAATTTTAAAAATGTTGAGCAAAAAATTGAAATAAAGAATACTGAAGATATAGATCCAGTTGAAACTAAGGAATGGATAGATTCTCTTTCTTCAGTTTTAGAGAATGATGGTAAGCATAGAGCTCAGTTTTTAATAAAAAAATTAATAGATCATTCTTATGAGGAAGGTTCAGACTTGGTGCTATCCAGGAATACACCATATATAAATACCATTTCACCTCAAGAAGAAAAAAAATCTCCAGGTGATCAAAACTTAGAGAGGAAAATTAGATCAATAATAAGATGGAATGCAGCAGCTATGGTTGTAAGAGCTAATAAAAAAAACCCTGAACTTGGAGGGCATATTGGTACTTTCGCTTCAGCCGCAACTTTATATGACGTAGGAATGAATCATTTTTGGAGAGCAAAAAATAATAAATTTGGTGGAGATTTAATTTATTTTCAAGGACATAGTGCTCCTGGAATGTATGCTAGAGCTTATTTGGAAGGAAGAATAAGTGAGAAAGAATTAGATAAATTTAGACAAGAAGTAAATAATGGAGGTTTATCCTCATATCCTCATCCTTGGTTGATGCCAAATTTTTGGCAATTCCCTACTGTGTCCATGGGATTGGGACCAATTATGTCAATCTATCAAGCTCGGTTCAATAAATATCTTATTAACAGAGGTTTACTTAAAGATGAGGGACGAAAAATTTGGTGCTTCTTAGGTGACGGTGAGACTGATGAACCAGAGTCTTTAGGTGCAATAGGATTAGCAGCAAGAGAAAAACTTGATAACTTAATTTTTGTTGTAAACTGCAATCTTCAAAGACTAGATGGACCAGTAAGAGGTAATGGAAAAATCATTCAAGAACTTGAGGGTATTTTTAGAGGTGCTGGGTGGAATGTTTTGAAAGTTATTTGGGGTTCATATTGGGACTCTTTGTTAGCAAAAGACAAATCAGGTTTACTTATAAAAAGAATGGGAGAAGCAGTAGATGGGGAATATCAAGCTTTCAAAGCAAAAGGTGGCGAATATGTTAGAAATAAATTTTTTGGTAAATATCCTCAGTTACTCGATCTTGTTTCACAAATGACTGATAAAGATATTTGGA
>CACFKJ010000036.1 GCA_902566805.1 uncultured Pelagibacteraceae bacterium | reverse complement strand
CAAGATTAATAGTTGGAACAGGTAAATATAAAAATATGTTAGAATGTGCGAAGGCAATAAAAATTTCTGGAGCAGACATTGTAACTGTAGCTGTAAGAAGGGTTAATATTTCAGATAAAAAAAAACCAATGTTAATGGATTATATTGATCCAAAAAAAATTACTTATTTGCCTAATACAGCAGGTTGTTTTACTTCAGAAGATGCTCTTAGAACATTAAGATTAGCTAGAGAGATAGGAGGTTGGAAATTAGTAAAATTAGAAGTTTTAGGAGATAAAAAAAATCTATTTCCAGATATGATTGAAACACTTAAGTCAACAGAAGTTTTAACAAAAGAAGGATTCAAAGTAATGGTCTATTGTACCGATGATCCTCTCATGGGAAAAAGATTAGAAAATGCTGGTGCATGCGCAATAATGCCATTAGCGTCCCCAATTGGATCAGGATTGGGAATTCAAAATAAGCTAAATATAAAAATTATAAGATCTCAAACAAAGCTTCCATTAATTATTGATGCTGGGTTGGGTCAGGCTTCAGATGCTTCTATAGCCATGGAAATGGGATGTGATGGAGTGCTTATCAATACAGCCATCGCAAAAGCCACAGATCCTTTCGGCATGGCAGAAGCTATGAAATTTGCAGTCTTAGCAGGAAGAAAATCTTATTTGTCTGGAAGAATTGAAAAAAATATTCAAGGAAGCGCATCTTCTCCGATAGAAGGAATTATTTAGTTTTTTTTTTATAAAATTTCTTTTTATAATATTTTTTTTTGCTTTTATTTTTTTTGCCTTTAAAATTCATAGGAGACTTCATTTCTTTTGTAGTTTCTGGTTTTTTAAGCACTGAAACTTTTTCAATTTTTTCTATAACTTTATTTGTTTTAGACAAAAATTCTAAAATATAATCTGAAAAGCTGAGTGAATTATCATGCATTATTTCAATATTAAGTTTATTTTTTTTTTTAAAATATCCAATTTCATCTAAATAGTTATCATTTATAAAATTAGTAATTTTTTCATTGGCATATAATTTTATTATCTTAGATTTATTTTCAATAGATTTAAGTTCTAACAATTTAATTATTTTTAATGCAAAAGATTCATTTGAAAGCCCTATTTTCCATTTGACGTTACTTTCTCTTAATCGTTGTCTAGACATTTCTAATAAACCAAAATTACTTATTCTACCAATTTGAATTCGCGCTCTATCAGATCTACATTTATCCTTTAATCTTCTTTCAACATTTCTTCTATTTCCATAACTCAACATGTCTATAAAATCTATAATGATTAAACCTGATAAATCTCTAATTTTAATTTGTCTTGCAATTTCTTCTGCAGCTTCTAAATTTGTATCAACTGCTGTGCTTTCAACATTTTTTTGTTTTATTGATCTTCCAGAATTTACATCTATTGAAACCAAAGCCTCTGTTTGATTAATTACTAAGTATCCACCTGAAGCTAGCTTTACTTCTGTTTCAAAAATTTGATATAGTTTAGACTCAATCTTTTCTTTAAAAAATAAAGGTGTTTTGTCTCTATATTTTTTAATTTTTTTAACATTTTGAGGCATCATTAGTTTCATATAATTTTTTGTTTTTTGATAACCTTCATTTCCCTCTACTATGATATTAGCAGTTTCCTCATCGTACATATCTCTTAATGATCTCTTGATTATATCGCTTTCCTTATGTATCAAAGAAGGTGCCATTGAGTTTATAGCATTTTGTTTAATTGCATCCCAAACTTTAATAAGATTTTTTAAATCATTATCAATTTCATTTTTTGTTTTATTTGAACCAGCCGTTCTTACAATTATTCCCATTTCTTTAGGTATTATTATTTGATTTAAAATTGTTCTTATTTTTTTTCTTTCAGCTGGATTAAAAATTTTTCTAGAAATCCCACCTCCTTTAGGGGTGTTTGGCATTAATACAATATATTTTCCCGCTATAGAAATGAATGTACTTAAAGCGGCACCTTTTAAACCTCTTTCATCTTTTAATACCTGCACTAAAATTACTTGATTGGGTTTAATAACTTCTTGAATTTTGTATCTTTTCGAAGGAAACTTTCTTTCTTTTGTTTTTTCTAATTTAATTTCTTCAGGACTTTTATCTATAGGATCTTGATTGTTAGCATTAATATTTTCCTCTAATATATTATCTTCATTTTTTTCACTCTCCTTAATTAATTCTTCTCTTACCTTTTCTTCTTCCTTTTTAATTACCTCCAAATCACTTTGTGGTAATTGGTAATAATCCGTTTGGATATCATTAAACGATAAAAAACCATGTCTTTCTCTACCGAAGTCAACAAAAGCTGCTTGTAGAGAAGGTTCAACTCTACTTACTTTTCCAAGATAAATATTATTTTTTATAAGAGTATTATTTAAATTTTCGTATTCGTAATCTTCAATATATTCATTTGATTTAAGTACAACTCTAGTCTCACTTGGATGCGATGCATCAATGTATAAATTCTTAGCCATAATTTTTGATTGTATTTTTTCATTTGTTTTTTTTATAAATTCTGTGCCTTAACATTAACAAATTCGCATTATAAATAAAACTAAAATGAGTATTTGGATAAAAAAAATAATATTATTAATTATTGCTGTTTCATTAGCCTCTTTAATATCAATAATTGCTATACTTTGGGCATATTCAAATAAATTACCAGATTATAAATTTTTGTTGAATTATAAACCTCCAGTTTCTAGTAAGTTGTATTCAGGAGGAGGAGAATTGGTGAGTGATTTTTCATCAGAAAAGAGAATTTTTGTTCCCTATAATTCTATACCAAAAAAAGTAATTAATTCGTTTTTGTCAGCTGAAGATAAAAATTTTTTTACACATCCAGGAGTTGATGCCAAAGGAGTGATTAGAGCTGTTATAAATAATATTTCAAATATTTTTTATTCCAGAAGGCTAGAGGGAGCATCAACAATAACCCAGCAAGTTGCTAAGAATTTTCTTTTGAGTAACGAAGTAAGCATAAATAGAAAAATTAAAGAAGCAATTTTAGCTTTTAGAATAGAAAGAGTTCTTTCAAAAAATAGAATTCTAGAATTATATTTAAATCAAATATATCTAGGACAAGGTGCTTACGGAATAGCTTCTGCAAGTTTAGAATATTTTGATAAACCAATTAGTAAATTAAATTATTCTGAGGCAGCATTATTAGCTGCATTACCAAAAGCACCAAGCAGATATAACCCCTATAAAAATAAAGAATTAGCAAAGTTTAGAAGAAATTTAGTAATAAAAAATCTTTATGATAATGCTTATATTGATGAGAAAAATTATGAAAAATTAATATTACAAAAAATAAATTTAAAAAAAAGAAAAAAAATATTTCTTGAAGATTCTAGATATTATGTTGAAGATGTAAGAAAATCTATTGTTGAAAAATATGGATTTGAGTCAGTTTACAAAAAAGGTTTAAATATAAAAACTCCAATTAATTTAAAACTTCAATCTGTTTCAACAAAGGCGTTGCGCAAAGGTCTTTTAGAATATGATAAAAGAAAAGGATGGAGAGGTCCTTTGGTAAATAAAAAAAATTTAGTTAATTGGAATAAAGATTTAAAGAAATTTTCTATAGAAAAATCTGTTGGATGGAATTTAGCAATAGTTAAAAAAGTAGAAAAATTTCATGTTGAGATAGAAACTTCTACAAATGTAAAGGGTAAAATTAATATAAGAGATATTTCATGGACAAGAATGGATATGAATGAAGTTTTTAAAGAAGGAGATATAATTTATGTAAAAAAAATTAAAGAAAATATTTATAGTTTAAGACAACTTCCAAAAGCTAATGGAGGGATAGTTGTAATGGATCCTTTTACAGGTAGAGTCTTAGCGGTATCAGGTGGTTTTAGTTTTAAAAAAAGTGAATTTAATAGAGCAACTCAAGCAAAAAGGCAACCAGGTTCGGCATTTAAACCATTTATTTATGCTTTAGCTTTGGAAAATAATTTTACTCCTTCAACTTTAATTTTAGATGCTCCGATAGTACTAGACCAGGGAGTCGATCTGAAACTTTGGAAGCCAGAAAATTACGGAAAAAAATTTTATGGACCTTCAACATTAAGAACTGGTATTGAAAAATCAAGAAATTTAATGACAGTAAGAATAGCCCAAGAACTTGGAGTAAAAAAAATTGCAAACTTTTCTAAACAATTAAATATATATGAAAATCCAGAAGAACTTATGTCTATTTCATTGGGCTCAGCGGAAACAACGCTAATTAAATTAACAACTGCTTATTGCTCATTTATCAATGGTGGCAAATTAGTTGATCCAATTTTTGTTGATAGAATTCAGGATAGTGAAGGAAATACAATTTATAACTCAGAAAAAAGAAGTTGTGATACATGTGATCAAATTTCATTTTCAGGAAATAAAATTCCAATTATAAAAGATAATTTTAAGAGAATTTTTTCTCCAGAAACAGCTTATCAAGTAACATCTATGTTAGAAGGGGCTATCCAGAGAGGAACAGGAAAAAATCTTAAAAATTTAAACTTAGACTTAGCAGGAAAAACAGGCACAACTAATGAAAATACAGATGCATGGTTTATAGGATTTACATCTAACTTAGTTATAGGCGTATATGTTGGATATGATGAACCAAAAAGTTTAGGTAGATATGAAACTGGTTCCAAAACAGCGCTTCCTATTTTCAAAAATTTTATAAAAAATGCTGTTAATAAAAAAGACGCAAGACCATTTAAAGTTGCAAAAAACATAGAAATGATGGTTATCGATCCAATCACAGGTCAAAAAGCTAATTTTATGTCTAAAAAGACTATTGTTGAAGCTTACAAAAAAAATCAATTGGAAAATAAAGATTTTAAGAGTAATTATGAATTAGGATATAAATTAAACAAAAAAAACATATTTAAATTTTACTAATGGAAAACAATATAGAAACATATATTAAAGAAATTGATAAAATAAATCAAAGAATTAAGGAGTATCTTTGAAAAGCGAAATATTTATCAAAAAGTTAAAGATTTAAATCAAAAAATATCTGATCCCAATTTTTGGACTAATAATAATATAGCAGAAAAAATCATTAAAAAAAAAAAAATTTACGATAATTTAATCAATTCATTTAATCTTTCTAAACAAGATAGCAAAGATTTATTCGAACTATATAATCTTGCGTTAGAAGAAAACAATATATCCGTTATTGAAGAATCTGTAAAAAATATAAAAAATCTAATTAATAAAGCAAAAGAAAATGAAATTAAGTGCTTTTTATCAAACGAAACCGATAGTTTAGATGCTTATATAGAAATACATGCAGGAGCTGGTGGAACAGAGAGTCAAGATTGGGCAGAGATGTTAAGAAGAATGTATCTTAAATGGGCTTCAAATAAAAATTATAAAACTGAATTAATAAGTGAACACAAAGGTGATGAAGCTGGTATAAAATCCACAACTATAAAAATTAAAGGGGAATATATATTTGGATACTTAAAAGCAGAATCAGGAATCCATAGGTTGGTTAGAATTTCACCTTTTGATTCAGGGGCGAGAAGACACACTAGCTTCGCAAGTGTTTGGGTATATCCAGCTATAGATGAAAATATTAAAATTGAAATATTAGACAAAGATTTAAGAATAGACACATATAGATCAAGTGGAGCAGGAGGCCAACATGTTAATACAACAGATAGTGCTGTAAGAATTACTCATTTGCCTACAAAAATTGTTGTTCAATGCCAAAATGAAAGATCACAACATAAAAATAAAGAAACATGCATGAGCATGCTAAGAGCTAGATTGTATGAATTTGAGTTAAAAAAAAAAGAAAAAGAAGCTCAGAATAAAGAAAATGCAAAATCCGATATTGGTTGGGGACATCAAATTAGATCTTATGTTTTGCATCCATATAGACTTGTAAAAGATAATCGAACTCAAGTTGAAAGTACAAGCCCAGATAAAGTATTAGATGGAGAAATAGATTATTTTTTAGAAAGCTCACTTTATAAAATAAATGATTAAAAAAATTTCAATAACAATAGTATTTACTTTATTATTAGTCATAGCAATTGTTACTTATTTAAGCATTGTTGGCATTGAAACTACAAAGTTTAATAATTTTATAAAAAATGAATTGAAATCATACAATAACAAAACAGATATAAATTTAAAAAAAGTAAAATTAAAATTAGATTTAAATAATTTTTATATTAAAATTAGTACTTTAGATCCAACATTATCTTTTAACAGTACTGAATTTCCTTTAGAAAAATTAATTTTTAGTATTGCAATAAAATCATATTTAAAAGGCGAATTTGGAATTAAAAAAGCATCAATTGAGACTAAATATAATAAAATTATTAATTTTTTAAATATTTATCAATCTGAAACAGGCTCTGTTCAATTTTTTATTTTATCAAAAATTTTAAAAAAAGGTGATGTCAAGTTTATGGTTGATTTTGAATTTGATGAAAAAGGAAAAATTAAAAATAATTATATTATTAATGGTAAAATTAAAGATACTAAAATAAAAGATTATAATTTTAATCATTTAAATTATGATTTTAAAATTAAAAAAAATAATTATGAAATATCTGATGCATCATTTAATTTTAATAATATAAATTTTAATTCAAAAAAAATATCAATTATAAAAAATAATGAAGCTCATCAAGTAATAGGTGAAATAGATAATAAGGACGGCCTTTTAAATGATAAAATATTAAAAATTTTTTCTAAAAATTATGCTAATTATTTAGATATAGAAAATTCGAAAATTACATCTAATTTTTCTTTTTCATTTGATATAACAAAAGACTTTAAAATTAAAAAATTAAAGACGCATTCGAGAGTAAAAATTGATAAATTGGGGTATTTATCAAAATACAAAAAAATTAAAAAATATTTACCTGATTACCAAGATCAAATTTATTTTAATGATAGTTTGATTGAAATTTCTTATTTTAAAAACAATTATAAATTCGAAGGTTCAACCAATTATTCATTGAAAGATTTGTCCGATAAATTAAATTTTAAAATAAGTAAATTAGAAAATCTGTATAATTTTAATTTTGATATTAACTTTGATAAAAATAAAATTTTAATTGAAGAATTAAATTATCTAAAAAAAATAAATAATAAATCTAATTTAAAATTAGTTGGCAAATATATTAAAAATAAGCAATTAACTTTTCAAAATATTAAATTTGTCGAAAAAAAAAATAATCTTCAAATTGTAAATCTTTTTTTAAATAAAAATTTTAAAATTATTAAGTTTGATAAAATAGTTAATAATTATTTAACTAAAGACAAAATAAAAAATGATTATTCTATAGTATTCAAAAATCCAAATTATGAAATAACAGGTGTTACATACGACGGCATCAAATTGTTAGATAATATGTTTGAGAGTAGTGATGATAATGTTTTCAATATCTTTGAGAATTTAAATAGCAAAATAAAAATTGATTTAAAACAGGTTTATATAGATAAAATTAACTATTTGGAAGAACTCAAAGCTTTAGCTGAATTTAAAAATAATAAAATAAAAAATTTAGTTCTAGATTCGGTTTTTCCTAATAAAAAGGATCTGAAATTAACTATTAATACAACAGAAAACGGAGAAAAAGTTACCACCGTATTTACCAATTTTCCCAAGCCCATCGTAAATAGGTATAAATTTATAAAAGGATTTGAAAAAGGTACTTTAGATTTCCAATCGATAAAAAAAAATGATGTTTCTAGATCTGTACTTAAAATTTTTAATTTCAAAGTTAAAGAGGTACCAGCATTAGCAAAACTGTTATCGTTGGCATCTCTACAAGGAATAGCTGATACATTAACAGGCGAGGGTATAAGATTTACAGATTTTGAAATGATTTTTTCTAATGAAGCTAAATTAATGACCATTGATGAAATTTATGCAATTGGACCAGCAATTTCTATTTTATCGGAAGGCTATATAGAAAAAGACAGTTTAATAAGTTTGAGAGGTACTTTAGTGCCTGCCAGAACAATAAATCGAACTATTTCATCTATTCCTCTTCTTGGAGATATTTTAGTTGGAAAAAAGGTCGGTGAAGGAGTATTTGGAGTAAGTTTTAAAGTTAAAGGGCCACCTAAAAATTTAAAAACAACAGTTAATCCTATAAAAACTTTAACTCCAAGATTTATAACCAGAACTTTAGAAAAAATTAAAAAAAATTAGTTTAATTGTATTTTAATATGTTTCTTTTTACCTATTGAAAGTTTAAGAAAATTATTTTCACTAAAAGTTTCATTTTTAATTAAATATTTTTCATCTTCAACTGTTTTATTATTAATTTTAATAGCTTTACCTTTAATTAATCTTCTTATTTCACTTTTAGAAATATCAATTTTTGTCGAAGAAATTAACTCTAGTATTGTTAATTTGTTGTTTATTTTATTTTTACTGATTTTGTAAGTGGGCAATCCTTCACCACTTAAAT
>CACFKJ010000035.1 GCA_902566805.1 uncultured Pelagibacteraceae bacterium | reverse complement strand
TCATAGTAAAGAAAAATTACTGACACTATTACTGCGTATGAAGATGGACTTTTTAATATAATTTTTATGTCCATTTTTTTACTAGCCAAGAAAATATTGAGAGTGAAATGTAGCAGAACAACTAAAGACGAAATAGCTGCAGCAACACCCATTCCTAATGAACCATATGCAAAAAGACATATTGGCAATCCCATATTTCCTGTATTAGGAAGAAAAAAAGGAGGAAGTTCTCTGATATAATCTTTTTTCATTATTAATAAGAAAAAAATTCCAATCATGGCAAATAAAGTAAGAGCAATTATTGAGTATAAAAAATATTCAGAGAAAATTTCAAAATTAACTCCTGAAGATGTAATAGCAAAAATAAATAATGCTGGTGCACCAAAATTTGCAGAATAATTTGTTATGAAAGTTGTGTCAAAATTAGTATTTTTTTTTCCTAAAAAATAGCCAATTCCAACAATAAAAAAAACAGGAAATAAAACCTCAAACAGCTTTAAATAAATTTCCATTTTAGATTAATCTAATTAGGATTGGATTTTTAAGAATATTAATATTTGATTTTATTGCTTTAATACAATTTTGAGCATCTTTTTCTTTAGACTTGTGAGTAATAATAACTATAGATGCTGTTTTATTTTTATGATTTGGTATTTGAATTAATCTTGCTACAGATATTTTTTTTACTGCTAATTGTTTAGTTATTATAGATAATACTCCAGGTTTATCTTTTACTTCAAATCTTAAATATAAAGAATTTAAATAGTTATCTGTATTATATGCGTTTAAAATTTTTCTTTTACTATATGCAATTCCAAAAGGATATTTGATATTACCTCTTAATATAGACAATAAGTCTGACATTAAAGCTGACGAAGTTGCTCCTGGGCCCGCTCCCTCCCCTTGTAAAATGCTTTCGCCCACAGGCTTACCTTTAACAATTACTGCATTCATTACTCCGTTTACATTTGCAATATATGAGTTTTTATTTACTAGACACGGATGAACTCTTTCAAAAACTTTACCATTTATCAATTCAGTGATTCCAAGCAATTTAATTCGATAATTTAATTGGTTAGCTATTTCTATATCTTTAAAAGAAATGTTTTCGATTCCTTCCATTAAAGATTTAGTTTTTGGTATTCTTATATTGAATGCTAGAGCAGATAAAATTTTTACTTTTGAAATAGCATCATATCCATTTAAATCAAGTTTAGGATTGCTTGGTTCAGCATATCCTAATTGTTGAGCTTTTTTTAAAACATTACTGAAATCATCTTTAGTTTTTTCCATTTCTGAAAGAATATAATTACAGGTACCGTTTAAAATACCATAAATCTTATTTATTTTATTTGTAGCCAAACCCTCTTTTATAGTTCGCAAAATAGGTATTCCGCCTGCAACAGAAGCTTCAAATTCTAGGTTAACATTATTTTTTTCAGCTAATTTAGATAAGTAATCTCCGTGTTTAGAGATTAAAGCTTTATTAGGTGTAATAACATGTATTTTATTATGCAAAGCTTTCTCAACAATTTTTTTTGATATACCTCCTTCTAAACCAATAACTTCAAACAAAATATCTATTTTTTTATTTTTTATTATTTTTTAATGGATTTTTATAGAAAATATTTTTATTTATTTTATATTTTCTTTTTTTATTTTTACTTTTTGCTGATATTGCAACTATATTAATTTTTTTGCCAGTTTTTAATTCAATATCTTTTTTTTTTAAATTAAGCTCATTATATAAATAAGAACCGATTTGCCCTAACCCAATTATTGCAATATTAATATTTTTTTTCATTTAATTGTTTATATCAGGAAAACCTTTTTTTTTACCATAATCAATAATTTGCTTTTTAATTATATCATATGAATTATCTATATTTTTATTATTTAAAAGTTTATTTTTTTTAGCCAGATCTGTTTTTTTTGAATTTTTATTCCAAAATTTTGAATTTTTATTTAAAGAGCAATTATTTAAAGAAAAAAAAAATATTAATATAAATATTAGGAAAGATTTTTTTTTCATATTAATCCTAAACTTTCTTTAAACTTGAATTTAACATTAAAATTTTGAAGTGCCTGGCCGGAGCCACCTTTTATGAGGTTATCAATAGTTGACAAAATAACTATTTTGTTATTTTTTTTTGAGCTACAAATAGAAATATTGCACATATTTGTATTTATTACATCATTAGTGCTTATCATATTATTTAATTTAACAATTTTTATAAATTTTTCTTTTTGATAAAACTTTTTTAAATATCCATGTATGTATTTCGCGTCTAAATTTTTATTCAAATCTACATAAATTGTTGATAAAATTCCTCTAAACATAGGTGATAAATGAGGAGTAAAAGTGAACTCTACATTTTTATTAGTGTTATAATTTAGTTCTTGTTGTATTTCTGAGTTATGTCTATGATATTTTATTCCATAAACACTTAAAGAATTATATAAATTTTTATTTTTATATAGTTTATGGATTTTTCTACCTGCTCCTGAATAACCAGACTTAGAGTCAATAACTATATTTTTATGTTTAATTAGATTTTTTTTAATTAATGGAACTAATGGTATTAATATAGATGTAGGGTAACATCCAGGACAAGAAATTATACTATAATTTTTTATTTTATTTCTATTTATTTCTGGCAAAGCATATAAACTTTTTTTTATATTTGCTATTGATGAATGTTTTATTTTGTACCATTTTTTATAATCTTCTGGACTTTTAAGTCTGAAATCAGCAGATAAATCTATAAGAGTATTTTTTTTAAGCAAAAAATTTGAGAGTTTTTGTGTTTCGCCATTTGGAAGTGCAGCAAATATAACATCAACTTTGTTTAAAAATCGTTTATTAAATTTTACAATTTTTGGTAAAAATTTATCATTAATATTACTATCAAAATAACTAATTTTTTTTCCTACGCTTCTATCTCCACATAAATATTTAATATTTATTTTTTTGTGTTTATTTAATAATTTTACCAACTGAGCTCCGATATAACCAGTTGACCCAGCAATTAATATATTAACCTTTGACATAAGTTCTTTATATATAACAGTTGTTTATTAAAAAGATATTATCTTTTAGAAAATTGGAAGCTTCTTCTAGCTTTTCTATGACCATACTTTTTACGCTCGACAGCTCGAGAATCTCTGGTTGTAAGTTTCTCTTTTTTAAGTGTTGATTTATATGATATATCAAGTTGAATTAAAGCTTTAGATATTCCATGAACCATAGCACCCACCTGACCAGTTAATCCACCACCTTTAACATTACACTTTACATCAAATGTACTTGCTTGTTCTATAATTTCCAATGGTCTTAAAAGTTTCATTTGGTGGTTTGCTCTAGTGAAATATTGATCATAATTTTTTCCATTTACCAATATTTTTCCAGACCCTTTTCTAACCCAAACTTTAGCTATAGATGTTTTTCTTTTTCCGGTAGCATAAATACTATCTTTAAAATTAAAATTTTTAGAAATTTCTTTTTCCATTATGAGTTTCTAATAATATTTTTATTATTTAATTTTGAAATATCAATAATTTGAGGATTTTGCGCTGAATGAGGATGATTCATTCCACTATAAATTTTTAGTTTTGATAATTGTTTTTTGGCTAATGGACCACTTGGCAACATTCTTTTAACTGCTAATTTTAGAACCTCTTCAGGTTTCTTAGAGTGCATTTTTGCTGGTGTAATTTCTTTTATTCCACCAGGATAGCCAGTGTGTCTATAATATTTTTTATTTTGAAATTTCTTTCCTGAAAATTTTATATGCTCAATATTTTTAACAACTACAAAATCTCCATTATCCATGTGCGGAGTAAATGTTGTCTTATTCTTTCCTCTTATAATTTTTGATATCACACTTGCTAATCTACCTACAACAGCATTTTTAGCATCTATCTCAAACCAATTATTATTTAGTTCACTTTTTTTAACAAATTTAGTCATGGATGCGGGATTAATACTCCAAATTTAAATAAAGTCAATTGATTGGTTATTAATTTAGATAAAATAAACGTTGATATATAAGGTTTTTTTTATTTGTTGATAGTATTAGCTATATTGTAATAGAATTAGCTTCAAAATTAAATGTTAAGTAATTAAAAAGGAGAAAATATATGAGCAAAAATCCAGAAACAATTGCGTTACATGGTGGTGACTATAGAAGTGACCCAGCAACTACTGCTGTTGCAGTACCTATATATAGAACAACATCATATCAATTCAATAATACAGGTCATGCTGCAAACTTATTTGCACTAAAAGAATTTGGTAACATCTATACTCGAATAATGAATCCAACAAACGATGTTCTAGAAAAAAGAGTAGCCGCATTAGAAAATGGTCTAGCTTGCGTTACCGTAGGATCGGGTCAAGCTGCATCTACTTTTGCTATTATGAATGTGTGCCAATCTGGTGATAACTTTATAAGTTCTACTGATCTTTATGGAGGAACAGTTAATTTATTTACACATACATTAAAAAAATTAGGTATAGAATGTCGATATGCAGATCCATCTGATCCAAAAAACTTTGAAAAACTTATTGACGAAAAAACAAGATGTTTTTATGCAGAAACTCTTCCTAATCCATATTTAAGAGTTTTTCCAATTAAAGAAGTTTCTGATATTGGAAGAAAACACAATATACCATTAATAATGGATAACACAGCGTCACCAGTTATTTGTAAGCCATTAGATCACGGAGCTGCGGTTGTTGTTCACTCGCTTACAAAATTTATTGGTGGTCATGGAACAGTTATTGGAGGATGTTTGGTAGATGGTGGAAATTTTGATTGGACCGCTGATCCAAAAAGACAACCAATGTTTAATGAACCTGATGCAAGTTATGGAGGTGCGGTTTGGGGCGAAGTTGTACCACAATTAACAGGTGCCAATGTTGCTTTTGCTGTAAGAGCTCGTGTTTGTTTGTTGAGAGACTTAGGTGCACCTTTAGCACCAGATAACGCTTGGGGAATAATTCAAGGTCTTGAAACAGCTCCTCTAAGAATGAAACAACATTGCTCAAATGCAGAAAAAGCAGTTGATTTTTTACAAAAACATAAAAATGTAGAAAGAGTAATCTACCCTACTCTTCACAAAGGAGAAGTCGGTAATAGAGCGAAAAAATATTTCAAAGGTGGAAATGGTGCTCTAGTTGGTATTGAGGTAAAAGGAGGAGTAGAAGCAGGTAAAAAGTTTATAGAAGCATTGAAAATGTTCTACCATGTGGCTAATATTGGAGACGCTAGAAGTTTAGCAATTCATCCAGCTACAACTACTCATAGTCAACTTACCGAGGAAGAATTATTAGCAGCAGGTGTAACTCCAGGCTATGTAAGACTTTCTATTGGTATTGAACATCCAGATGATATTATTGCTGATTTAGATCAAGCACTTGGTGCGTCTGGCAAACCGAGTTTAAAAGCTGTTAGTTGATTTTTTATTTAAATATAAAAAATAAACAGAACCGCTTACTAAAAATATAGAACTAATTTGGTGCATAGATGCTAAAAAAATCTGTGCACCATAAAGCAAAGTAAATACACCTAAAATAATTTGAATAATCAACAAAAAACCAATTAAATTAGTTATAAAGTACATATTGACAATCTTATTTATATAAACTTTAAAAAAAATAATTAAATAAACTAAAAAAATTAAATAGGCTAAATTTCTATGTAAAAATTGAACTATTGATGGATTGTCAAACACATTTAAACTAAAAAATTCATTAAACGAACTATCATCTGGAAAGTAATTATTACCCATTAATGGCCAAGAGTTATAAATTTTTCCTGCATCCATTCCAGAGACAAAAGCTCCTATAATTATTTGTATAAAAATAAGTATTATAAAAATTAAAGGTAAATTATTAATTGTTATAAAGCTATTTTGACTAAATTTTAATTTTAAGTAATTCCAAAGTATTAAAGATAATATTATAAATGCAATAATAAGATGTAAAGATAATCTATAATGGCTTACATCAACTCTATCAATTAAACCGCTTGATACCATATACCATCCAATAAAACCTTGAAAACAAATAAGAAAAAAAATTAAATAAAGATTTTTTAAACTTTGAAAATTTAATTTAATTGTAAAATATATTAGTGGAACTAAAAAACTAATTCCAATTAATCTACCTAAAAATCTATGTATCCATTCCCACCAAAAAATTATTTTAAAGTCATCTAAGGTCATTGAATAGTTTTGAATTTGGTATTCAGGAATTTGTTTGTATAAGTTAAAGTATTCTATCCATTGAGTATGATTTAAAGGTGGTAAAAATCCTGAAAATAATTCCCATTTAGTTATAGATAGACCTGAATCTGTCAGTCTTGTAAGCCCACCTACAATGATCATAATCACTATAATCCAAAACATACAAGCTAACCAAACAGAAATATTATTTTTTAACTGATTATTCTCTATGTACATAAGATCATAAATATAATAATTATTAGTAAATCCAATTGAATAAATGTCGCCAATAAACAAAAAAAAACTAAATAAATTGAGAAAAAGATTAGATATATTAGATAATTCATTAATAGATTTGATTAAAAAAAGAACTGGTTTAGTTAAACAAGTTCTTAAATTAAAAAAATATAAATATGAAATTGTTGATAATAAAAGAATAAATATAATTCTTAAAAATATAAGAAAAAAATCAATAAAAAATGGTATTGATCCTAAAATTACTAATAGAATTTGGAAAAATATGATCTGGTCTTACATCGACTATGAAAAAAGAAATTTTAAAAAAAAATGATTATTTGCTATGAGGAGGAAGTTTTTTCTCAACAAATATTTCATGTTTTCTAGTAGAAGGATTATATTTTTTTGCTTTTAATTTAATTTTAGCCTTTTCCCCACCCGCAGGTTTTTTAACATAATAAAAGAAAGGACTATCCGGTTTAGACTCTGGGACTAATCTAACTTTCACGTGAGTTTTTTTTGCCATATTATTTAATTTTTTTAATTTGCTTTATTAAATTTGAAATTTTTTTAAGTTTATTTTTTAATTTAATATCAGGCATCTTTATAGAGTTATTAACTGTTTCGTCAAGGGGTAAAGATTTTTTATTATTTAGGTATTTTTTTGCACCTTTAACAGTCAATCCTTTTTCTTTAAGTAAAAATTTAATTTCTTTCAACAGTTCTATGGTTCTATTATCGTAGTACCTTCTTTTGCCTGAGAATATTTTTGGATTAATTTGTTTGAACTCTTTTTCCCAAAATCTTATTGTATGTGTGTTAGGTTTGCCAGTTTTTTCATTTAATAAATTTAGTATTTTCGCCACATCGCCTATAGTTTTATAATCGGAATCTTTCATTTTTGTGATAAATTTATATTAACAATAGATTTCAATTCTTTTGAAGGTTTAAATATAACTACTTTTCTTGCTGAAATAGTTGCTTCTTTCTTTGTTTTTGGATTTCTTCCAATTCTACTAGACTTTGAACGTAATATAAAAGTTCCAAATTTTGCAATTTTAACTTTTTTTTGTTTAATTAAATTTTCTAAAATAATTAAAAAAAAATCATCTAATAAGCTTTCACAAATTTTTTTGGAAAAACCTAGCTGCATATATATAGAGTTAACAATATCTTTTTTAGTAAGATTTATTCTCATCTAATTAATATTACTTTTTATTTTCTCTATAAGTTCACCTTTTACTATCTTTTCACAAACTTTTAAAGAATTTGCAAATCCTATATAATCGGTACCACCGTGACTTTTAACTACAGCAGAATCAAGACCTAAAAGAATTGCACCATTATATAATCTTGGATCAAGTTTTTCTTTGAAAGATTTTAAATTTTTAACATTAATCAATGAGGATATTTTCCCAATAATATTTGAAGTCATAGCTTTTTTTAGTTCTGTTGTAATGAAGTTCGCAGTTCCTTCAGCAGTTTTAAGTGCGATATTTCCAGTAAACCCATCTGTAACAATTACATTTACATCTCCATCCATAATATGATTCCCTTCTATGTATCCTTTAAAATCGAATATATTACTTTTTTGTGAAATTAATTTTTGATAAGTATTTTTAATAACTGAATGTCCTTTAATTTCTTCTGAGCCTACATTTAACAAAGCGACTTTTGGATCTATATTGTCAAATAATGATCTATAAAGTGCTGATCCCATTAAACAAAAATCTTCTAAATTTTTTTCATCACATTCAATATTAGCACCTAAATCTAGAACAATATTCATCCCAATTTTATTAGGCCATAAGCCAGACAAAGCGGGTTTACTAATGTTTTCAATCATTTTTAAATTTAACTTTGCTATTACAAAAAGTGCACCTGTGTTTCCAGCTGATAGTATAATGTCAGATGTCTTGTTTTTAATACTTTCAACTGCAAGCCACATACTTGTATTTTTTCCTTTTTTAGCAGCTGATAACGCCGAGTCTTCATTTTCAATTTTTTCATCAGTATGAATTATTTCATAATATGACTTATCTATATTTTTTTTTGTAATACATTGTGTTATAAGATTTTTATCTCCATAAAGTTTATAATAAACATGTTTATTGTTCTTGTGAAAAAGTTCGATACCTTTAATAATTTTCTCAGGTGAATCGTCTCCGCCCATTGCATCAACTGCAACTATAATAGATTTTTTCATGAGTATATTATTCTTTTGGTTCTAAAACCTGTTTACCTTTATAAAATCCTGTCTTCAAATCTAAATGATGTGAAAGTCTAAATTCACCTGATTTTTTATCTTCAATCACATTTTTATTATTAAATTTGATATGTGATCTTCTTTTTCCTGATCGTGATTTTGTTGTTTTACGTTTTGGTACAGCCATAATTAAAAAGTAAGCTTTATTACATCTTTTGTAAAATAAATAAAAGTGTTATTTTTTAGAAAATTCGTGTATTTATCAAAATATTTGATGAAGAAATTACAGTTTTCTTGAATATTAAGTAATTTACATAAAAAGTTCATTTTTTGATCATTTGAAATATCA
>CACFKJ010000034.1 GCA_902566805.1 uncultured Pelagibacteraceae bacterium | reverse complement strand
AATTATCTAATCAAAATTTATTAGTAAAAGAAGAGAAAATAAAAAATAAAGTCCCATATGGCGATCGTTCAAATTCAATAATAGAACCTTTTTTAACTGAGCAATGGTTTGCTGATGCAAAAAAATTATCAATCAAAGCAAAACAAATTGTTAAATCAAAGAAGACAAAATTTTTTCCAGAAAATTGGTCTAAAACTTATTTTCAATGGATGAATAATATTGAGCCATGGTGTATTTCAAGACAGTTATGGTGGGGTCATCAAATACCTGCTTGGTATGGACCTGACAAAAAAATATTTGTGGCTGAAAATGAAAAGGAAGCTCAAAAACTTTCTAAAAAATTTTACAAAAAAAACGTTGAGTTAATAAGAGATCCTGATGTTCTTGATACATGGTTTTCATCTGGATTATGGCCTTTTGCAACATTAGGTTGGCCAATAAAAAATGATTATTTAAAAAAATTTTATCCAACAACAGTTCTTGTCACAGGTTTTGATATAATTTTCTTCTGGGTTGCAAGAATGATGATGTTTGGAATGGAATTTTTAAATAAAGAACCATTTAAAGATATTTATGTTCATGCACTAGTTAGAGATGAAAAAGGACAAAAAATGTCAAAGTCAAAAGGAAATGTTATAGATCCCTTAGAACTAATTGAAAAGTATAGTGCAGATGCATTAAGGTTTACTCTTTTATCTATGGCATCTCCAGGAAGAGATGTAAAATTATCAGAAGATAGAGTAAAGGGATATAGAAACCTTCTTAATAAACTTTGGAATGTAAATAATTTTTTAACACAAAATAAATGTAATTTTAGTGATTTAAAAAATTCTTCCAAACTTAAAGTTAATATTAATAAATGGATTTATGTTCAATTAGTTCAAACCAAATCTATAGTTGAGAAAAATTTGAAAGATTATAGGTTTGATGAAGCTTCTAGGAATATTTATCAATTTGTATGGCACTTATATTGTGATTGGTATTTAGAATTGTCTAAAACTATTCTTTATTCAAATGATAAAAAAGCCATTAGTGAGGTTAGAGGTGTTTCAGGATACATATTTAAAGAAATTTTAGTGCTGATGCATCCTTTTATACCGTTCGTTACTGAAGAAATTTGGTTAAAAAATAAACTAGATAATTCAGGAAAAAATTATCTGATGTACTCAAACTGGATTTCCGGTAAGGCTAAAATGGATAATGATTGTAAAAATGTAGATAAATTAATTAAAATTATCTCATCAATAAGATCATTTAAAAATGAAATTAATATAAGCCCAGGATCATTTGTCGATATTTCATTAGAAAAAGTAAATTCGAAAAATTCAAGTTTCTTCAAAGATAATAGTATTGTCCTTAAAAAACTTGGAAGAATAAATAATTTTTTTGACAAGGATCACGAAAAGCCCTCAGCTACATTGGTTATAGGAGGTGATTTATTGAAGCTATATTTTGAACAAGATGTAGATTTAAAAATAATCAAAGATAATTTAATAAAAAAACAAGAAAAATATAAAAATGAAATGAATGGTATTAATACTAGATTAAAGAATAAAAATTTCGTACAAAGAGCTCCAAAACATATTGTTGAGCAGGAAAAAAATAACTATAATAATTTGAAGAATGATGTAGATAAAATATCATTAACAATTAAAAATTTATAATGTTTAAATTTAATAAGAAAAAATTACCAAGTAGACACACTTCTTTAGGTCCAGACAAAGCACCCCAAAGATCATTTTACTATGCAATGAATTTAACTGAAAGGGACGTGGCTAAACCATTTGTTGGAGTTGTTACAACATGGAATGAAGCTGCACCATGTAATATTGCCTTAATGAGACAAGCTCAATCAGTTAAAAAAGGTGTTAAAACCTCAGGTGGTACTCCTAGAGAATTTTGTACAATTACAGTTACAGACGGTATTGCAATGGGGCATGAGGGCATGAAATCATCTTTGATTTCAAGAGATGTTATAGCGGACTCAACAGAGCTTACTGTGCGTGGACACTGTTATGATGCATTGGTTGGTGTTGCTGGTTGTGACAAATCATTGCCAGGATTGATGATGGCAATGGTAAGATTAAACGTTCCAAGTGTTTTTATCTACGGAGGTTCAATTCTACCAGGGAGATTCAATGGAAAAGATGTAACTGTTGTAGATGTATTTGAAGGTGTAGGAAAACATTCTTCAGGAAAAATGACAGCACATGCATTAAGAAAATTGGAATTAAAAGCATGTCCCACAGCAGGAGCATGTGGTGGACAATTTACTGCAAATACAATGGCATGTGTTTCTGAAGCCATTGGTTTAGCATTACCTTACTCAGCTGGTACGCCAGCACCATATGAACAAAGAGATAAGTACGCTTTGTTGAGCGGAAAAGCAGTTATGAATTTGTTAAAGAAAAACATTAGACCTAGAGATATAGTTACAAGAAAAGCATTAGAAAATGCTGCAACAATTGTTGCTGCAACTGGAGGATCAACTAATGCTGCATTGCATTTACCTGCAATAGCAAATGAAATTGGAATAAAATTTGATTTAATGGATGTAGCAAAAATTTTTAAAAAAACTCCTTATCTTGCTGACTTAAAACCAGGTGGAAAATATGTTGCAAAAGATATGTGGATGGCTGGTGGGGTTCCAATGTTGCTTAAGACTCTTATGGATGGAGGATATATCCATGGTGAGTGTATGACAGTTACTGGAAAAACTATGAAAGAAAATCTTAAAAAAGTTAAATTTAATCCCAAACAAAAAGTAATGAGAAAACATGATAATCCACTTTCCCAAGATGGAGGTGTTGTTGGAATGAAAGGAAATTTGGCTCCAGATGGTGCTATAGTAAAAGTTGCTGGTCTAAAAAAATTACAATTTACTGGTAGAGCAAGATGTTTTGATACTGAAGAAGCTGCATACAAAGCTGTTCAAAATAGAAAATATAAAGATGGTGATATTATAATTATTAGATATGAGGGACCAAAAGGCGGGCCAGGCATGAGAGAAATGCTTCAAACAACAGGTGCTATCTATGGACAAGGCAAAGGAGAAAAAGTTGCACTGATTACTGATGGAAGGTTTTCTGGAGCAACAAGAGGATTTTGTATTGGTCATGTTGGACCTGAGGCATTTGTAGGTGGACCTATAGCATTGCTAAAAGATGGAGATATTATTGATCTAGATGCAAAAAAAGGAAAAATAAATGTAAGACTTTCAAAAAAAGAGTTAGCTAAGAGACGAAAAAGATGGAAACCAAAGAAAATGAATTTTGGTAACGGAACTCTTTGGAAATATGCCCAAACAGTTGGACCAGCCTATCTAGGCGCCCCAACTCATCCTGGTGGTAAAAATGAGGTTAAAGTCTACGCTGATATCTAATGAAGATTAGACCAATAATTTTATGTGGTGGAGCAGGTACAAGACTCTGGCCTGATCAAAAGAAAAATCTACCCAAACAATTTGTTGATTTTGGTGGTTGGACTTTAATACAAAAAACTTTGGAAAGGATTAAAACCCCTATTTTTGATTTTCCTGTTATCAGTACAAATTTGAAATATTTAAAAAAAATCAGATACTTCCTAAAAAAAAATAAAATAAATAAATACAAGATAGTTCTTGAGCCAAAAAAGAAAAATACAGCACCAGCTGTACTCTCATCAGCTTTAATAAAGGATATCCCACTAAATCAACCACTAGTATATTTTGTAGCTGATAATTTAATTGAAAAACCACAAGCTCTGAACAGATCTATTGTTAAAAATAAAGCTAATTTAAATAATCAAAATATATTTATTTTTGGTTTTAAACCTAAAAATCCTACTAGTGAATATGGATATTTTTTAACAAAAAAAATTAAAAAAAACATAAATAAAGTAACTAAATTTATTGAAAAACCCAATATTAATAAAGCAAAGCAAATTATTAAAAAAAACGGATATTGGAATGCAGGAATGTTTTATTTAAGAAAAGATTCAATTATTAATAATTTTAAGAAATACCAGCCTAATATTTATCGAAACTGTAATAAAGCTGTAACAAAAGCAAAATATAAAAGTAATGTGTATTATTTAAACAAACAAGCCTTTAATAAATCAATTGCAAAATCATTTGATTATGCAGTTTTGGAAAAAGCAAAAGAAATAAACGCTATTAAATTAGATATTCTTTGGTCTGATTTCGGTAATTGGAGAGAAATATCTAAATTTTATAAAAGAAATAAAACAAAATATTTTAAAAAAAAGAATGTTTTTCATAGACCTTGGGGATCTTATGTTAACTTATTTAAAGGTAAGAATTTCCTTGTAAAGGAACTTACAATTAATCCAAAATCATCTATAAGTCTTCAAAAACACAACCATAGATCTGAACATTGGATGATTACACATGGTAAACCAAAAATTACACTAAACAAAAAATATTTTACAATGAAACCTGATGAAACTATCTTTATTCCTCTAGGTTCAGTTCATCGAATAGAAAATCCATATAAAAAACCAGTAAAAATTATTGAAGCTCAAGTAGGCTCAATTTTAAAAGAAACAGATATTGTAAGATTTCAGGATGTATACGGAAGAGTAAAGTAGTTTATGGAACTTCTAACATTTGTTTTGTTAATCATAATAGCAATTTTATTATTTTTTCTTTTAAAAAAAGAAAGAGTCTTAGGTATTAATACTGAAGTTAAAATTGAAGATAATAAGTTAGACGAAGATGAAAGTAAGAAATACAGAGAAACTATTTATAATCTTTTAAATTATATACCTGAAGGAATTATAATTTTAAATAAATCTAAGGAAATAATATTCAGCAACAGTTCAGCCAGTAAAAGATTTCAAACAAAGTTGAATGAAAATATAAGTGGATTTTTAAGAAATCCCGACTTGTTAAATTCAATTGAGAAAGCATTCAATGGAGAAAATTCTAATGATCTTGAAATAGAACTTAGAAATCCCTCAGTTCTTAGAATGAATGTAACAATTTACCAAGATAATCATAATTTATTCTTTGATGAGCCATCTTGCTTGCTTTTTATGAGAGATTTAACTGAATTTCATAAATTTCAACAATTAAAATCAGACTTTGTTGCAAATGTTTCCCATGAACTAAGAACTCCACTGCAATCTATTAAAATAGGACTTGAGACATTTGAAAATAATGCAGATTTAAAAAAGAACTCCGAAGTTACTAATTTATTACCAGTAATGACCTCCCAATCTGAAAGAATGGAAAATTTAATCAGAGATTTATTATCTCTTTCAAAGATTGAGTTGCAAGAACATATAAGACCAACCCATGAAATAGATTTAATAGAAGTACTTAACTATGTAATGAAGACTTATGAAAATATTGTTAAAAAAAACAATATAAATTTAAATTTACAAAAAACTGAGAATTTTAAAATCATTGGTGATCGAGATAAATTAATAGAAATTTTTACTAATCTCATTGATAATTCAATTAAATATAGTGAGAAGGGTAAAGAAATTAAAATTGCTACAAAAAAAGAGGGTGATTTAAATATTGTCTCGATATCAGATCAAGGGGTAGGAATTCCTAAAGAATTTATACATAGAATCACTGAAAGATTTTTCACTGTTGATCCTAGCAAAAGCCGTAGTGTTGGCGGAACAGGCTTAGGTCTTGCTATTGTTAAACACCTTGTTTCTCAACATAGAGGTGAAATGATTATTAATAGTGAAGAAAATCAAGGTACTACAATAGATCTGAAATTCAATTCAATTTGATTCAACTAAAAAGTTAGTCTCTGTAACAAAACTTTAACTTTCCTTTAATAAAAGATTTAAGATTCAGATTTATTTTTTAGAGCATAACGAATCTAAACAAAGGAGAAATATGAATAGATTAGTAAATATTTTATTAGGGTTTCTTTTAGTTCTTAGTTTTACAACAACTAGTTACTCAAGAGATCAAATAAAAATTGTAGGATCATCTACAGTATACCCGTACGCGACTGTGGTTGCTGAAAAATTCGGTAAAAGTGGTAAATTTAAAACACCTGTAATTGAAAGTACTGGAACTGGTGGTGGAATGAAATTGTTCTGCGCTGGTGTTGGTGCCAATCATCCAGATGTAACAAATGCTTCTAGAGCAATTAAACCTAAAGAAAAAGCTTTATGTGAGAAAAATGGAGTTGCAGAAATTATTGAAATAGTAGTAGGTAATGATGGTATTTCATTTGCACACTCAGTGAATGCTCCAGATGCAGATTTTACAAAAGAACAATTATGGAGAGCTTTAGCATCTAAAGTAGATGTTGATGGTAAACTTGTTGAAAATCCTTATAAAAAATGGAGTGATATTGATGCAAGTCTTCCAAATAAAAAAATCGAAATCTTAATAGCTCCTCCTACATCTGGAACTAGAGATGCATGGAATTCTTTGGTTATGGGTAAAGGATGCTCAAAAACAGCAAAATCTCTTTATGATGCTGCTGGAAAAAAAGCTAAAAAAGAATGTGCTAAAATGAGAGAAGATGGTTATGCAGTTGAAGCTGGTGAAAATGATACTTTAATTGTACAAAAACTTTCATCTAATCCAGACGCTTTTGGTTTTTTTGGTTATAGTTACTTAGTAGCCAACAAAGATAAGATCAAAGCATCAGCAATTAATGGTGTTCAACCGTCATTAGAAGGTATTCAGGATTACTCTTATCCGATTGCTAGACCTTTGTTCTTTTATGTTAAAAAGGCACATATCGGTGTAATTCCAGGTATTAAAGAATATTTAAAAGAGTTTACTTCTAAAAAAGCTATGGGTGGTAGAGGTTATTTAGCTGAAATAGGATTAGTTCCTTTAGCTTCAGATAAATACAAAGTTACTAGAACAGCTGCAATAGATTTAAACACAATTAAGATAAAATAATTTTCATTTATCCCCAAAAAAGGCCAGTAATTACTGGCCTTTTTTTTTAATTCAATCTTAGATTTAATTTGTAATATTTCTGTAACATTAAGAATATATCACTCAGGGCGAATGAACATCGTTCTAATATTCTTAATTAGTATATTTTCTATTTCTTTATTTTTTTATGGAAAATCAAAAACAAAAACCATTTCTATAAAAGATAATATTAAATTAAATGCCTTACCAAAATTTTATGGGTATTATCTTGTTTTATGGTGTTCAATACCAGCATTAGTATTTCTATTAGTTTGGTCGTTATTTGAACCTACAATAATTAAATCAATAATTATAGAAACAGCTGCTAATCAAGGTGCAGTTTTTAATGACAAAAATGAAGCAAACTTAATTTATGAAAAGATTAAAGCTATTCATTTAGGAACTTATTTTGGTGACATTGATAGTATTTTAAAAGAAAGTGCTCTCGCATATGCAAAATTTATAAATCTTTTTACTAATTCTAAAGTAGTATTGATTTTTGGAATAATAATTGCTTCAGTAGTTTATTCATTAAAAAAAATAAGAAATAATAATAAAGCAAGAGATGATGTTGAGGTTATTTTAAAAGGTCTATTATTTGTATCCTCTTTAATAGCAATATTGACAACTCTTGGAATAATATTCTCTCTACTTTTTGAAAGTATCAAGTTTTTTTCAGTCATTAATATTTTTGATTATCTATTTGGTACAAATTGGAGTCCTCAAAGAGCTTTTGTAAGAGATGCTTCATCAATAACAGCTGCGGAATATGAAGAACTGAAAGATGCTTTTGGTTTTATTCCGTTAATAGCAGGGACATCTTTCATTGCTTTTATTGCTATGCTAGTTGCTGTTCCTGTTGGTTTGTTTTCAGGAATTTATATGGCTGAATATGCTTCAACTAAAGTAAGAAGAGTATCTAAACCAATTATTGAAATTTTAGCAGGTATACCAACTGTAGTTTATGGTTTCTTTGCTGCATTAACTGTTGGACCTTTTTTTAGACAAGTAGGTGAAAATTTAGGATTAACTGTCTCATCTGAGAGTGCTTTAGCTGCAGGATTAATTATGGGTATTATGATTATACCTTACGTTTCCTCTTTATCTGATGATGTAATAAATTCTGTACCTCAATCATTAAGAGATGGTTCATACGCTGTAGGAGCAACTAAGTCAGAAACCATCAAACAAGTTGTAATCCCTGCGGCACTGCCTGGTATAATAGGATCAGTTTTATTAGCAGTATCAAGAGCGATAGGTGAGACAATGATAGTTGTAATGGCAGCTGGTCTCGCAGCAAATTTAACAATTAATCCTTTAGAGTCTACCACAACAATTACAACTCAAATTGTTATGATCCTTGTTGGTGACCAAGAATTTGATAGTCCAAAAACCCAGTCTGCTTTTGCTTTAGGACTTACATTATTTATAGCAACACTAGTATTGAATTATATTGCTCAAAGAGCTGTTAAAAAATATAGAGAAAAATATGACTAAAGAAGAAAGATTAAAAAAAAGACATCAAGCTGAAAAGAGGTTTAGATTTTATGGTTTAACATCTATTTTTGTAGCTTTGTTATTCGTTGTTATTTTAGTTCAAAATATTTTCTCAAAAGGAAGTTCAGCTTTTAAAAAAACAGTAATCACAACTGAGATTTTCTTTGATCAGGAGTTACTAGAAATTCAAAATGGTGCATCTGAAGAAGATATAATGGAAGCTGATTTTTATGATCTAATGATAGAAAATTTAATAAAGGCTTATCCAGCAAAAGATAGAGATGAAGAAGATGAATTATTGAGGCTATTTAGTGGTGACGCTGAAATTGAGATTAAAAAAGCCTTTTTAAAAGATAATAACTTAATAGGTAAAACAATCACGTTAGATTTAACAGCCTCAGATGACATTGATCAATTACATAAAGGTAATTATCCAAGAGATCTCCCAGAAGAAAGAAGAAGAATCTCTGACTTTCAATTAGTTATATATGATTATTTTGTTGAAAATAAAAAGATAAGTAAAAATTTTAACAACTATTTCTTTAACAATGGTGACTCTAGAGATCCTGAACTAGCAGGTATAGGTGGAGCTTTAGTTGGATCTTTTTATAGTATTTTAATTTGTTTGTTATTAGCTTTTCCTGTAGCTGTTCTAGCTTCAATTTATTTGGAAGAGTTTGCCCCTAAAAATAAAATTA
>CACFKJ010000033.1 GCA_902566805.1 uncultured Pelagibacteraceae bacterium | reverse complement strand
TTCTGTTCCTACTATCATTCCATGGTCTAATATGATTTTTTCATTATATAATTTATCTAAAACTTTTATCATTTTTTCTTTTAGTTTTTTTCCAGACAAATTAAACTTACATCCTTTTGGAGGTGTAAATTCTTTATTTTCTAATAATAATTTTTTTGATACCTCAAATAAACTGTTTCTATTCATTACTTTTTTATCTTCAGGTCTTAAAAATTTTAGTGGTTCAGCTTCAACTGTCGAGGTTGCAGTTTTACCATAACCAATAATATCAAATACTTTTAATGGTGCAAAATCAGGATCTTTTTTTGCTTCTTCTGTTTGAGACCATCTCCATAAAACTTCTTTACATCCTCCACCTGCTGGCACGAGACCCACGCCAGTTTCAACTAAACCCATAACAATGTTTGAGTGTGCTACTACAAAGTTTGATTGTATAGCAACCTCTTCTCCTCCACCCAAGACTAAACCTGACGGAGCAGATATCACAGGATTATTTGAGTATTTTAAATGTTTACAAGTTTCTTGAAAATATTTAATAAATTTTTCTATTGATTTAAAATCACCTTTGTCAGCAAAGTTCATCGTGTAAGTTAAATTTACTCCTGCAGAAAATTGCATGCTTTCATTCATTATAATTAAAGGTTTGTCAGTTGCATTTTTTAGAGCATCCATTGAATCGTAGTCTAAAGCACAAGCTTTTGTGGTAAATTCAACAATATTAAAATCTTTAAATCGGTAAATTTCAGCTGATTTATTTTTATCTACTTTAATTGCTTTTGGTTTAATTTTTCCTAAAGTTTCAATATCTGTATACTGTTGTCTTTCACCATAAAAATTTTCATCTTTTGTTTTTGATAAATTTTCTAAAAATTTATTATTTTCAAAATTATCAATACGATTAAAAAAATTTTTAACACCAATTGATTTTAACATTTCAAATGGGCCCATTGCCCAGTTAAATCCAAGTCTCATAGCTTCATCAATATCATTAAATTTATCTGTAATGGTAGGCACCAATGATGATGCATATTTAATTATTTTAGAAATAACTGACCATGCATACTCACCATATTTATCTTTTCTATTGATTAATAAATTTAAATTTACAGTATCTATACCAAGATCGATTTTTTTTGAGGTTGAATATTCTTCTGTCTCTAGGTTAATCGCTTCTAATATTTTTTGTCCATCTTGTTTATTTATTCTATAGAATCCACCCTTTCCTTTTCTTCCTGTGTAACCTGACTCTATTAATTTTGTAATTAAAGGAATTTCTTTTGCAACTTCCTGAAAAGGATCATTTTTAGAAAGTTCTTTTATAAAACTTTTTAAAACATCGGCCATTAAATCTATTCCGATTAAATCATAAAGACCAAATACTCCTGTTTTTGGTATTCCCATTGGTCGCCCGAAAACAGCATCTGCTTCTTCTATTGTAAGATTCATTTTAAATGCCTCAGTCATTGCGACTTGCATTGCAAAAACTCCTACTCTGTTTCCTAAAAAACCTGGTGTATCATTACAAATTATTGCTCCTTTGCCCAATTCTTGTTCGCAAAATTTTTTTAACGAATTAATTTTTTTAAGATCATTATTTTCATTTTTTACAATTTCTAAAAGACCCATATAACGAACAGGATTGAAAAAATGAGTAATACAAAAATCTTTTTTCTGATCGTTGTTTAATTTTTCAGATAATACTTTTATAGGTATGGATGAAGTATTAGATGAAACTATTGCTCCTGGTTTTCTTGTTTTAAAAATTTTTTCATAAATATTATGTTTAATATCTATTCTTTCTACAACTGCTTCGACTATCCAATCAGCATCTTTTACTATATCAAAATCATCTTTAATATTTCCGATATTAATATTATTAATTTTTGATTTATCTATTAATAACGGTGGTCTTGATTTATGTATCCTGTCTCTAGCTTTTTGTGAAATTTCTGTTGTTAAATCAAGTAATGTGACAGGAATATTTGCATTACACAAATGAGCAGCAATACCGCTTCCCATTGTTCCCGATCCTATAATTACAACTTTTTTTATTTCCATAAATGAAGTGATTTTTACTTATAACTGTTTATCTAAAAATGATAAAGTTTATCTTTGTTTAATTCCCCTTAATCTTTCAGATCTTCTTCTTAACAGTTCAACAGTTGTTAATAACGCTATTGATAATGCTACTAAACATGTTGCCATACATAAAATAACTGGACTGGTTTCTTGACGCAGTCCCGCCCACATCTGTTTTGGTATAGTTATTTGTTCAACGCTACCAACAAACATAACAATTACAACCTCATCAAACGAAGTAATAAATGCAAACAATCCTCCAGAAATTACACCAGGAAGAATTAGAGGCATTATAACTTTAAAAAATGTTCGTGTTGTATCTGCTCCAAGACTTTGCGAAGCTCTTATTAAATTTGTATCAAAACCAGTTAAAGTCGCTGTTACTGTAATTACAACGAATGGTGTTCCAAGTGCAGTATGTGCAAGTATTAATCCTAGATAAGTATGAGTCAATCCAACTTTTGAATAAAAGAAAAACATACCAGCTGCTGTAATAATTAATGGAACTATCATTGGAGAAATTAGAATTGCCATAAGAACTGGTTTAAATGGCATATGAGGTCTACTTAATCCTAATGCGGCAACTGTACCCAATGCAGTTGCTAGAAGTGTAGCAATGATTCCAATAAAAAAACTATTCCTAGTTCCTATCATCCATTTGTCACTAACCACAGTTGTATCTCCTATACTGCTAATTCCAACCATCTGTCTATACCATCTAAGAGACCAAGCTTCTGGTTCGAAATTCATAAATTCTTTTGTAAATTCAAAAAAAGGTGATGAACTAAATGAAAGTGGAAGAATTATAAAAATTGGTGCGATTAAAAAGAAAAATACTAAAGTGCAATAGGTTATAAACGAATAGTATCCTATTCTTTGTCCAATTGTTGCATAAGCGGGTAAAGCCATAATTATCCTAATTTAATATTTTCTATTCCAACTATTTTATTATATGCCCAATACAAAGCGGTCATCATTGCTAAAAGTATAGCTCCTAGTGCAGCACAAAGTCCCCAGTTTAAAGTTGTTTTTAAATGATAAGCAATCCAATTTCCTACCATTTGTCCATCCTTACCACCCACTAATTCTGGTGTAATGTAGTATCCAATAGCAAGTATAAAAACAAGCAGACAACCTGCACTAACACCTGGAATTGAATTTGGCATATATATTTTATAAAAAGCGTGTAATGGAGAAGCGCCAAGATTTAAAGCTGCTCTCATATACGTAGGTGAAATAGTTTTCATAACACTGTACAAAGGTAAAACCATAAAAGGTAATAAAATTTGTGTCATTACTATAATAACTGCTGTTTGATTATACATAAGCTGCCACCGGTTCTCATCGGCAATCAAACCTGCCATAACCATTAAATTATTAAAAACACCCTTTTGTTGTAACATAACCATCCAGGCAACAGTTCGAACTAATAAAGATGTCCAAAAAGGTAATAGTACGCATATCATTAAAAGATTGCTGTATTTCATTGGTAGTGTTGCAAGTAAATATGAAATTGGATATCCCAAAAGTAAGCAAAACAGAGTAACTAAAATACTAACTTTAAAAGTTTTAATCCAAGTTTTATTGTAAATTCTTCTATTTTCCTTTTGCTGAACTATATTTTTGTTAGAGTCATATTTTAAATCGACAGCATTTAAATAATATCCCATAGTTGTAGGATCGACCATTTGTCCAAGAGCTAACCAATATTCAGGGTCCCCCCATTTTTTATCTACTGCTATCATCTTCTCTTTGTAAGGACCTTCTTCAATTTTTTTAAATTTTCTTTTAGATTTTTTTAATAAACTTTTCCAACCAGATTTAGAATAATTCATTCTGGTGCTTGCTTTACCAATGCTGTAACCTTCGCTCTCTTTTAATTCAAAAAACATTGTTTTGTAAACTTCTTCAGATGGAAGACCTTTTCTGTCCCATTTCTTATAAATTTCAAAAGTTTTTGGGAAAACTGTGTTTATTTGCCTATCATCAATACTTCGAGCCAACATGTCACCAATTGGAATCAAAAATGTAATTACTATGAATGCTAAAAGTGGAAGTACTAAAAGAAATGCTCTAATTTTATTTTTACGTTCAGCTTTTTTGAGACTAACTTTTAATGGAATTCCATCTGTTGTTAATATAGGCCCTGCTGATGATTGAACTTGGCTCATAAAATTTTTTTACAATAAAAATATTATACAATAAAAAAAAAGGCGAGATAAAAATCTCGCCTTTTTTAAATTAAATTATAAGTAATTATTAGTTACCCTTCCAAGCACCGAATCTTTCACTAACTTCAGCACCGTTATCAGCCCACCAAACTGGGTCAGCTATAACAGCTCTTTTTAGTACTTTCGGAGCAGTTGGCATGTGAGGTAAGATATCAATATTTCCACCTTCTTTTATGAACCAAGGTTCACCTTTTTTGATAATACCAATACTTGATTTTCTCATTGGGCCGTATGGAATGTATTTAGCTTGATCAGCTAAAGCTTGAGCTGTTGAAGCGTGAGCCATAAACTCAAGAGCTTCTTTCTCATTTCCACCTTTAATTGCTACAAGATATTCTTGTTCAAGAACTGTAGCGTCCCAAATGTATTCAAAATCTTTACCTTCAGAAAGGATAGCAGCACCAATTCTACCATTGTATGCTAATGACATTACTACTTCACCGCTTGATACTAATTCAAGTGGCTTAGAACCAGCAGACCAGAATACAACATGATCTTTAATTGTATCTAATTTTGCAAATGCTCTGTCTATTCCTTCAGGTGTACTCATTACTTTGTATACATTTTTAGCTTTAACTCCATCAGCAACTAGTGCCATTTCGATTAAAGCGTTTGCCCATGTATGTATTCCTCTTTTTCCAGGAAACTTTTTAACATCAAAGAAATCTTTGATATTTTTTGGTTTCTTACCTGGAAAAGCGCTTTTGCTGTAAAATGCTGTGTAAGCCCAAAAAATTTGTGGTACTACACAATCAGATACTGGCGGTACTACCATGTCTTTAATAAATGAGCTTTGGTCTACTTTTGCAAATAAACCTTCGTCGCATCCTGTAATCGCTTGGTCTGGAAGTACGTCTACTACATCCCAAGTTACATTACCTGCTTCTACTTGAGCTTTGATTTCTCCAAGACCACCGTTATAACTCTCAACAGTAACCCCTGAACCTTTGCTCCAAGTGTCTATGTAAGCTTTTTGTTGACTGTTGGTGTAAGCACCACCCCAAGAAACGAAAGTTATATCTGCAATTGCAGATCCAACATACGCCATAGAGATTAAGCCAAGAAAAGCTGCTTTGATCGCTTTTTTCATTATTTTCCCCTTTAAATTAAATTTAACTTAAGTTTTAAAGACGAAAGTAAAACATAATTACATAAATACTGCAAAAAGTTTTTTTTATTGATTTACTTAAATTAATTAGCTTAATTTAGGTCTAAAGCCCTGGAATCTGATGCTTTCCAAGATAGTTTTACTGTGGCACCCTCTTTAAGATTTGCTCCCTTATGAGAATTTGGAATTTTCACTATAAATTGATCATTTCCACAAACTTCGACACGAGATCTTATGTGATCACCTAAATAAATTAATTCTTTTACCTTCGCATCAAAGTTATTTTCAAAACTTTCAGATGAATTTATTGCAACTCTCTCAGGTCTTAACGAAACCAGTGAACCGTCTCCACTATTATTTACATTTATTTTTAAAGCTTGGACATCATCTCCAGACTCTGTTGTGACAACACAATTATCACCTTTAATTGATTTAACTTTTCCTTTAAGTTGATTATTTTCTCCAATGAATTGTGCAACGAAAGAGCTATTTGGTTTTTCATATAAAATATCAGGAGATGAAATTTGCTGGATCTTTCCATCATTAAAAACTGCAATCCGATTTGACATTGTTAAAGCTTCACTTTGATCATGTGTTACATATACAACTGTGATACCAATTCTTTCATGAATATGTTTAATTTCATATTGCATTTGTTCTCTTAAATTTTTATCGAGCGCCCCAAGTGGCTCATCCATTAAAACTAATCTTGGTTCAAAAACTAATGATCTAGCGAGTGCAACACGTTGTTGTTGACCCCCAGATAATTGTAAAGGCATTCGATTTCCAAAGTCTTGTAATTCCACCATTGCCAATGCGTTTGAAACTTTTTTATCTATTTCTGATTGTTGCATTTTCCTAACTTCAAGTGGAAAAGCTAAATTTTCTTTTACTGTCATATGAGGAAACAATGCATAGTTTTGAAAAACCATACCTATTCCTCTTTTGTTTGGTGGAATACTGCTTATTGGGTTTCCATCTAAATAAATTTCTCCGTTTGTAGGCGTTTCAAATCCAGCTAGCATCATTAATACAGTTGTCTTACCTGATCCAGATGGTCCTAACATCGTTAAAAACTCTCCTTTAGGAACATCAAGGTTTAAATCTTTTACAACAAGAACTTCACCGTCGTAACTTTTATCTACCTTTTCAAATTTTACGAAACTATCTTTTTGAGACATGCATATTTAAAACATTAGATAAAGATTAATTCAAGGATTATTAAATATTATTTTATAGAGCAGTTTTTGCTATATTTGCTTATATTTTATATTGACTCTTCTTTAATTAATTTTTTAAGGAAAGGAATCATATCTTTTGGCGCTTCCATTGAGGGATATATTTTTTGTACTTCTTTATAACTTTCAATTGCCTTATCATAATTTTTTAATTTTGTCTGAACTAAACCTTGTCCAGACAAGGCACCAAAATGTCTTTTTTCAAGTTTAAGTACTTTATTTATATCATTTTGTGACTCTTCATATTTCCCCATCAAATAAAGAACAGTAGCTCTCTTGTTCCACGCTTCAGACCATTTAGGATCCTCGATAATAATTTGTGAGAAAAGTAAATAAGCATCACTCAACTTTCTTTGATTTATGAATATTGAACCCTGTGCCAACAATTCAGTTAATCTATAACCTCGTCTATCTTCAGATGGATGAGTGACCCAAATTTTCCATATTTTATTTTCTATTTCCTTAGCCTCAACGGTTTTGCTTTTTTTTAGTTTTTTAAATAGATTATTTAGTTCATTTTCCCTGTTTTCAGCGCCCACATTGGTAAATATCAACAAACCAAGAATGAAACTAAGTATGATTTTTTTCACAATATTTTTTTAATCTTTTTTTAAATAATTCACAAGAACTTTACTTCTTGCATCTACTCTAAAAGTGTCAAATTGATTAATATCTTTAATTGGTGAATCAATTTCATTAACTTTCTTTTCCATATCATAACATGACAAAATTATTTCTCCTCCATTATTAAAATCAAATAAAATGCTTGTTGCTGTACTTTTTCCTTTTGAATTTGTTTCTTGAAAAATTTTTGAAGGGTCATAGACTATATTAAACATTTGTTTTTTTGCTTGTTGGGTTTTTTCAAATATTCTTGATATTTCTAAAGCTGCGGTATCTAGTTGATTATTACATTCTTTACTATCGTATTTATTTTTTACTATTATCCCAACTATTCCTAAAATTTTAAAATAATCATCATTACTTTTATAAGTTAATTTAAACCAATCATAAATACCTTTGCCAGGCAAAAGTGATGTTGAGTACTCTTTATAACTGTAATTAAACCAATCTAATTCACTATTTACAATTTGAGGTTCATTAAAATAATCTAATGCACTATCACCTATACTTATATTTTCTATATTAAAATCTGTAATATTGTCAGTATAAGCTTTTACATTTAAAAAAAAGAACAATAAAAAAATCCATAAAATTTTTTTCATTATCCTTTAATATGTAATTCATCAGGAAATTTATAAAAATTTTCAGCTCCATTTTCTGTCACTCTAATAGATTCGCTACTTTCTACTCCCCATTCTCCAAATTGCATTACAGCTATCATATGAAAGCAAATATTTTTTTCTAAAACGGTTTTATCACCTTTTTGTATATTAAGTGTATGCTCTCCCCAATCCGGTGGGTAGCCTATACCTATTGAGTAACCTGTTCTAGATTTTTTTTCTATTCCATATTTATCCAGAACTTTCCAAAATGCTTGGGCTACATCGTCTGCTGTATTTCCTGGTTTTGTTACATCAATACCTGCTTGGAGCGCTTCTCTTGTCCTTTTCATTGTATCTATTTTTTTTTGATCGGGTTTGCCAAGCAAAACAGTTCTAGCCATAGGACAATGATATTTTTTATACACTCCTGATATTTCAATAATTGATGCTTCCCCTTCAACAAATTTATCATCTGTCCAAGACAAGTGTGAAGCTGATGTTCCTTTTCCAGTTGGTATTAAAGGTACAATTGATGAATAATCTCCGCCATGTTCTTTGGTTCCACTTATCAAAGTAGAATAAATTTTTGCAACAGCATCACACTGTCTTACACCTGGATTAATTGCTTCAAACGCAGTTTTCATTCCCATTTGCGTAATTTGAGATGCTATTTTCATATATTTTATTTCATCGTCAGACTTAACAACTCTGACCCAGTTAACTAATCTCTCACAATCTTTAATTTTAGAATCAGGCAAGCCTTGCTTCAATTTCTCATGAGAGTAAGCAGTGTAATAATGACTGTCCATCTCTACACCAATACTTAATTTATCCCATTTTCTTTCCTTTATAATTTCAATTAACCTGTCATAAGGATGAACCGGCCATACGTGAATATATTTTTCATCATAAACAATTATATTTTCATCTTTCAAATAAGTTTTTATGTATGCTCCACCAGCATCTTGTGCTCTTACAAAACACAAAGGCTCATCTGCATTAACATGAACTATTACACATTGAGCATAATAAAATGACCACGCATCATATCCTGTAAGATAATTCATATTATTTGTGTCTTGAGAGATTAATAGTTCAATTCCTTTTTCCTGCATTGATTTTTGAACTTTTTGTAATCGCTGCCTATATTCTTCTTTGCTGAATAACATTTTTAGTTTGTATTGAACAACTTTCCAAATCCTTCGATTGGCTGTGTTTTGCCTATACTCTGTAATGTGTCCCAAATTAAAACCTGATTACTTGAAAGCACAGTTTTATTTAATTTTTTTTCTAATTTATCAATTAAAGATAGCGCAGGTAATGCTGTACAAGATACAAATAGAGCATCAGCTTCACTTAGATCCATATTACAAAGAATTTCGTATAGATAGTTTGGGTCAACTTTTCCTATATCTAAATCATTAGTAATGTCAAAATATGAGTTCGAAGTAACAGTAAAATTTTCACTTTTAAAATAGTTTATAACATCGTCATTTAATACTTTTGAGTACGGTGTAAATATTGCTAGTTTTTTAATATTCATTTTTTTTAATGCATTTAACGCTGCAGTACTTGGTGTAGTTACTTTAGCCTCGGGTTTTGCTATATTAATTTTATTTTTAATATTTTCATATCCTGCAGCAATTGTTCCTGAAGTACATCCATAAACAACACAATCTAATTTTTCATTAGGAAGTATATCTTTCGAAACTTCTGTGACTGTATTGGACATTTTAATTAAATTCTCGCTCGTTAGAGGGAAATAGCAATGAATTCTGTTTACAAATAGATCAATATCCATGTTTTTAATCACATCGTTGAAATCTTTCTCAATTCTAAAATCTGTAGCTAGTGTAATTAAACCTACTCTAGAATTAGGCTCAATATTATATTTTGGTTCT
>CACFKJ010000032.1 GCA_902566805.1 uncultured Pelagibacteraceae bacterium | reverse complement strand
TATTACACAGGTTTGTATGAATTTGAAATATTGAGTTTTATAATTCATTCTATAAAACAAGATTATCTATTTGTAGATGTGGGTGCAAATCTAGGGTCTCATTCTATTTTAGCTTCATCAGTTGCAAGATGCAATTCTATTGCATTTGAACCAAACAAAGAGGCACTTAAAAAATTTTATAGACAGGTACAAATAAATAATATCGAAAAAATTGTTCAAATCAAAAACATTGCTATTGGTAATAAAAAAGGAGAAATTTTATTTACAAACAATAGAGATGCATTAAATCGAGTAGCAATAGAGAACAAAGACAATAGTTATGATAAAGTTCAAATTTCAACTCTTGATTTAGAAATCGAATCAAATAAAAAAATTGTCTTAAAAATTGATGTTGAAGGATTTGAAATGGATGTTTTAAAAGGGGCTACTAATCTTTTAAGTTCGGATAAATTGTTAGCTATTATTGTTGAAATCAATGGGTTTAATAGAAACTACGGAATTCATGAAAAAGATATTCACAACTTAATTTTATCTTACAATTTTCATCCCTATTATTATAAACCTTTAGAAAGAAAATTAATTAAAATGAACCTTGAATTTTTAAAAAAAAATTACCAGCCAAAAGATTATATCTATATTAAAAATATTGAAGAAATTTCATACAATTGTGCAAAGACCCAAAAAAGAATTGTTCATACAGCCAAAGGATTTTTAATTTAGAATTATATGAAACTTACTAAAGAACAGTCTCAAGAAATTAAAGATCAGCAAAATCAGGAAAATATAACAAAAAGAGTGACAGCCCATGATCTTGAAAAAATTCTATATGAGGCAATACCAATCTTAGACCATGGATTTATAAGAGTTGTTGACTATATGGGGAATGATACTTCAATTGTTCAGTCAGCCAGAGTATCATATGGAAAAGGAACAAAAAAAGTTTCTACTGATGCTGGATTAATTAAATACTTGATGAGACATTGGCATAGTACGCCATTTGAAATGTGTGAGATTAAATATCATGTTAAACTCCCAATATTTATTGCCAGACAATGGATAAGACACAGAACAGCAAATGTGAATGAATATTCAGCAAGATACTCAATTTTAGATAAAGAATTTTACTTACCATCAAAAGAAAATTTAGCTGCTCAATCTCAAAGCAACAGACAAGGAAGAGGAGATACCTTGAAAGGTGAACAAGCAGAGGAAGTTTTAAACTTATTAAAAAATGATGCAGAAAGAACTTATCAAAATTATGAAACCATGCTTAATGAAAGATATGATGGAAATATAATAGATGATAATAAAACAGGACTAGCGAGAGAGTTGGCAAGAATGAACTTAACTTTAAATACCTACACACAGTGGTATTGGAAAACAGATCTATTAAACTTAATGAATTTCTTAAGACTAAGAGCAGATCATCATGCACAATATGAAATAAGAGCTTATGCTGATGCAATGTTAGATACTGTTAAAAAATGGGTACCAATTACGTATGAGGCTTTTATGGATTATAGAGTAGGAGGCACAGAAGTTTCAGCGAAGGGTAAAATTGTTTTACAAAAATTAATTAAAGGAGAAAAAATTACAATAGAGGAAAGTGGTTTGTCAAAAAGGGAATGGAATGAATTAATGATAGCTTTTAATTTGAAAGATAAGTTGATTTAATTCTTTTTGCAAAATTTAAATAAATTTTTGAAATTTCGTGATCTGGATTGCTTTCGACAATTGGCTGACCCATGTCTCCCTGTTTCCCAACTTCGGGATTTATAGGTATTTCACCTAAAAATTCTTTCTTAAACTCTTCCGAAGTTCTTTTCACTCCACCTTCACCAAAAATAGAATATTTTTTTCCATCATCGCCGATAAAGTGACTCATATTATCTACTAGGCCAATTATTTTTACTCCTAATTTGTCAAACATTTTAATTCCTCTTTTTACATCTTGAAGAGCTAATTCTTGAGGAGTTGATACAATAATTACACCATCCATATTAATTTCTTGAGAAAAAGTTAATTGAGTGTCACCAGTTCCAGGAGGCATATCCACAATAATAAAATCTAAATCTTTCCAAGCAACTTTTTGAGTAAATGTTTTAATTGCACTTGTAACCATTGGCCCTCTCCAAATCATTGGTGTTTGTTCTTCAGTTAAAAAACCAATGGACATACATTGAATCTCATATTTATTTATTGGAATTAAAGTTTTTCCATCACTTTCTGGTTTTTGATTTATTGAAAACAATTTTGGTAAAGATGGTCCATAAATATCTGCGTCAAGAATTCCTACTTTGCAGCCAGATTTTTTTAATGCTAAGGCCAAATTTGTCGCAAATGTTGATTTTCCAACACCTCCTTTTGCGCTAGAAATGGCTATTGTAAATTTTGTACCTGGAATGGGGTTTTTTTTAAATGTTTTACCCTTGATATTGTTATTTATCTGAGTTTTTTTATCTTCCATGAAATTAGCTTACCTTGTTTTTAAGTATAAAGACACTATATAGAGTGTCATATGATAATTTACAAAAATCAAAGTCCTTGGGGTTCACCCCCGCCTGGAGGAAATGGAAACGGTGGCTATAGAAGAGGTCCAACCCCACCTGACATTGAGGAAATAATTAAAAATATTCAAAAAAAAATTAATAAATTTATGCCAGGAAAAAGTGGAAGTGGTAAATCTATTGTTTTAGGTTTAGTGATTTTAGCTTTAATTTGGGTTGCCAGTGGTCTTTACAGAGTTTTACCTGATGAACAAGGTGTTGTATTGAGATTTGGAAAGTTTGTTAAAACAACTCAACCAGGATTAAATTATCATTTGCCATTGCCAATTGAGTCGGTGTTGACTCCAAAAGTAACAAAAGTAAATAGAATTGATATTGGTTTTAGATCAGAGAGAGATAGTGGTTTTTCTTCAGGAGGTGGAGTAGCAGATGTACCTGAAGAAAGTTTAATGTTAACTGGGGATGAAAATATAGTAAACATTGATTTTTCTGTATTCTGGGTAATTAAAGATGCAGGAAAATTTTTATTTAAAATCCAAGATCCTCAAGGAACAGTTAAGGCTGCTGCCGAAACTGCCATGAGAGAAGTTATAGCTAGATCAAATATTCAACCTATTCTTACAGAAGGAAGATCTGTAATTGAAACAGAAACAGAAGAAATAATTCAAGAAATTTTAGATGAATACAATAGTGGTATTCAAGTTACTCAAGTACAAACTCAAAAAGCAGATCCACCAGATCAAGTTATTGATGCATTTAGAGATGTTCAGGCTGCACGAGCAGACATGGAAAGATCAAAAAATGAAGCAGAGGCTTATGCAAATGATGTAATACCAAGAGCACGTGGAGAAGCACAAAAAATTTTACAAGCTGCTGAAGCTTATAAAAAGGAAGTTGTTGCAAAAGCAGAGGGTGAAGCAAGTAGATTTTTAGCAATCTACACCGAATATGCAAAAGCAAAAGATGTTACTCAAGAAAGAATGTTTTTAGAAACAATGGAAAAAGTTTTAGCGGATATTAATAAAATTATAATAGATAAAAATTCGGGACAAGGCGTAGTTCCGTATTTACCATTAAAGGAATTAGGTACAAATTAATGAAAGCAAATAAATTTATATTACCCTTGATTGTAGTTGTTGCTTTAACAACTTACTTCTCAATTTTTATAGTTAAAGAGATAAATCAGGCAATAGTTCTTCAGTTTGGTGATCCAAAAAGAATTATACTAAAACCAGGTTTAAATTTTAAAATTCCTTTCATACAAAACGTAGTATTTTTGGATAAAAGAATTTTAAATTTAGATACTCCACCAGAAGAAGTTATAGCATCAGATCAGAAAAGATTGATAGTTGATGCATTTGCAAGATTTCAAATAGTAGACCCTTTAAAATTTTATATTTCTGTTGGTAATGAAAGAGTAGCAAGATCAAGACTATCAACCATTATTAACTCAAGAATAAGAAACGTACTTGGTCAACAAAGATTACAAACTTTATTGTCTGAGGACAGATCTAAGCAAATGTCGTTAATTCAAGACGGTGTAAATAATGAAGCTGAAAATTTTGGAATCAAAATAGTGGACGTAAGAATAAAAAGAGCGGACTTGCCGCCAGCTAACAGTGAAGCAATTTATAGACGAATGCAAACTGAAAGAGAAAGAGAAGCAAAAGAATTTAGAGCAAAAGGTGCTGAGATGGCAATCACTATTACGTCAACAGCTGACAAAGAAGTTACTGTAATATTAGCAGATGCACAAAAGCAATCTGAAATTATGAAAGGAGAAGGCGATGGTCAAAGAAATAAAATTTTTGCTAACGCTTTTGGAAGAGATCCAGAATTCTTCGCATTTTACAGAGCTATGCAAGCATACGAAAAAGCACTTATAGGAGGAGAGACGTCTTTAATATTATCTCCGGATAGTGAATTTTTTAAATTTTTTGGAAATATAAAACCAAAATCAGAATAAATTAATTAATTATATGAGAGAATTGATCATAGCATTTGGTCTTTTTCTTTTTATTGAGGGGATTTTATACGCCATATTTCCATCAAAAATGAAGAATATGCTTAAAAGACTTAACGAAGTAAGTGATGGTCAACTTAGAAGTGGTGGACTAATATTTGCAATTATAGGATTTTTGATTATTTGGTACTTAAAAAAATGAGAAACTTTTTAAAAATATTTGTATTTTCAATCTTATTTCTAAACTTTTCTTCACCAGCTAGTAGTGAAAATATCACATCTTCATTTGCTGATTTAGCTGAAAAATTAATGCCATCAGTTGTTAATATCTCAACAACTCAAACAGTTACAACTAGATCTAATCCTTTTCCATTCCAATTTCCCCCAGGATCACCTCTTGAAGATATGTTTAAAGAATTTGGAACACCTCAGGAGAGAAAGACAAGCGCTCTTGGATCTGGATTTATAATAGATAAAAAAGGAATAGTAGTTACAAATAATCACGTTATTCAAGGTGCTGAGGACATCGTTGTAATAGTTGGAGGAAAAAAAGATTATAAGGCAAAAGTTTTGGGTGCAGATCCAGGCATGGATTTAGCAGTACTACAAATAGAAACGGAGGATAATTTTGCTCCAGTTAAATTTGGAAATTCAGATAAAGCAAGAATTGGGGACTGGGTTATTGCAATTGGAAACCCTTTTGGTCTAGGCGGAACTGTTACTGCGGGAATTATTTCAGCAAGAAACAGAAGCATTGGTCTATCAAGATATGAAGATTTTATTCAAACTGATGCATCTATCAATCAAGGTAATTCAGGTGGCCCATTATTCAACATGGATGGAGAGGTTGTTGGAATAAATACTGCAATTCTTGGTCAGTCAGGATCAATTGGAATTGGATTTGCAATTCCATCTAATAGTGCACAAAGAGTAATTAATCAATTAATCGAATTTGGAGAAACTAAAAGAGGATGGCTAGGTGTGCGTATTCAAGTTGTTACACAAGATATTGTTGATGTTGAAAAACTAGATAAACCTCGAGGTGCATTAGTAGTAAGTGTAGCATCAGGAAGTCCCTCAGATAAAGCTGGTCTTTTATCAGGAGATATAATTTTAGAGTTTGACGGTAAAGAGATTACCGAAATGAAAGAACTACCAAAGATTGTAGCTCAAACAGACGTTGGTAAAAAAGTGTCAGTTAAAATATGGAGAAATCAAAAAGAAATTACAAAAACTATAACTCTTGGCAGATTAGAAACTTCGGAGGATTTCCAAACTCAAAAAACAGAAAGTGCTCCTAAGACAACTTTAATAAAGGGTTTAAAAATTTCTGTAAGAAAACTTACTAAAAAAGATATTGAATTAAGAAATTTACCATCTTCTGCAACAGGAGCAATTATTACAGAGATTGATAAGGATAGTCCACTGAATTATTTAAGTGTTAATAATATTATTATTGAAGCACAAAAGAAAAAAATTAAAACAGTTGGAGATTTACAAAATATTGTTAATTCAAGATTAAGAAGTTCAGACAAAACAATTCTTATAGCGATAATCAATAATCAAAACCAAAAGCGTTATATTGGTGTTAAGTTGGACTAAAAAATGGACATTAGGTCCAAAATAATTTTAATTTCTGGTCCAACAGCATCTGGTAAAACACAGTTTGCAATTAAATTAGCAAGACAAATTAATGGAGAAATTATTAATGCGGATAGTATGCAAGTTTACAAACAACTTAAAATATTAACTGCCAGACCAAGTAAAAAAGAAGAAAAAATAATTAAGCACCATCTATATGGTTTTCAAAGTGTAAAGAAAAAATTTTCAACAGGTACTTGGTTAAAAGAGGTACAAAAAAAAATTAAGCAAATTCAAAAAAAAAATAAAATTCCCATATTAGTTGGAGGAACTGGACTATATTTTAAAGCTTTAACTGAAGGACTTGTAAAAATACCAAATATTCCAATAGTATTTAGAAATAAAATCAGAAAACTTCAAAATAAAATAGGCCAAAAAAACTTTTATAAAAAATTAATTGATCTTGATAAATATGTAAAAAATATAATCGATTCAAATGATGCTCAAAGATCAATAAGGGCTTATGAAATTAAAAAATTTACAAAAAAATCAATTACTGAATGGTTTAAAAATACAAAACCAATTTTAGATAAAAGTGTATTCATAAAATTTTACATTGAATCCCCAAGAGAAAGATTGCTCGAAAAAATTAATATTAGGATTGATAAAATGTTTAAGCAGGGAGCCATAAAAGAAGTAAAAAATTTTAATAAGCTCAATGTCAAAAAAGAAAATAGCTCAACTAAGGTGATAGGGATTAGGGAGATCAATGATTATATTGATGGTAAAAGCAGTATTCATGAAACAAAGGAAAAAATTGCCATAAAAACTAGACAATATGCCAAAAGACAAACTACATGGGCTAGAGGACACATGAAAAATTGGCAATCGATTGGACCAGACTCTATAAATTCAGTTTTAAAAAAATTTAAATAATCATTACTTAAACTTGACCAATTAGTACAACTTCAGCTAGATTGGACGAATGCCAAAATTGTATTCAGGAGCTGAAATTGTTTTTAAATGCTTGGAAGACCAAGGTGTAGAATTTATTTTTGGTTATCCAGGTGGAGCAGTTTTGCCAATTTATGATGAGTTAAAAAATTTTAATTTTATAAAACATATTTTAGTTCGTCATGAACAAGGAGCAGGACATGCGGCCGAAGGTTATGCGAGATCATCAGGTAAACCTGGAGTACTTTTAGTTACATCTGGGCCAGGTGCAACAAATGCTGTAACTGCTTTAACAGACGCATATATGGATTCAGTTCCTTTAGTTTGTATTTCAGGACAAGTTCCAACACATTTAATTGGAACTGATGCTTTTCAAGAATGTGATACAACTGGAATAACTAGACCTTGCACGAAGCATAACTGGCTCGTTAAAGATATAAATGATTTAGAAAAAACAATTCATAAAGCTTTCGAAGTTGCAACAACTGGAAGACCTGGACCTGTATTAGTTGATATTCCAAAAGATGTTCAATTTCAAAAAGCAAAATATACTAAGTTTAAAAGACAAAAAAAACTAAATGGAAAAATCCATAATAAGTTTTCCCAAAAAGATATTAATGAACTAATTGAACTAATGAGCAAAGCATCTAAACCAATATTTTATACTGGAGGAGGTGTAGTAAATTCTGGTCCAAAAGCTAGTGAACTTTTACGCGAGTTGGTTCACTCAACAGGTTTTCCAATAACTACAACTTTACAAGGACTTGGTTCTTATCCAGGTGAAGATAGTCAATTTTTAGGAATGTTAGGAATGCATGGTTCTTATGAAGCAAACAACGCAATGCATGATTGTGATTTAATGATAAATATTGGTGCAAGATTTGATGATAGAATAACTGGTAAGATAGATGAATTTTCTCCAAAATCGAAAAAAGTTCATATTGATATTGATCCATCATCAATTAATAAAAATGTTAAAGTAGATTTACCAATTGTAGGTGATGTTGCTGAAGTTATTACAGCAATAATTAAAACTATCAAAAAAGTTAAACCTAATTTTACAAAATCAAACAAACAAAAGATTTCTAAATGGTGGGAAAAAATCCAAAAGTGGAGATCTATAAATTCTTTTGACTATATTAATAGTACAGAAACTATTAAGCCTCAATATGCTATTCAAAGATTATATGAATTAACCAAAGATAAAGATACTTACATAACAACTGAGGTTGGACAACATCAAATGTGGGCAGCGCAACATTATAAATTTGATAAACCTAATCGCTGGATGACCTCGGGTGGATTAGGAACTATGGGTTATGGACTACCTGCTGCCGTAGGGGTTCAGGTTGCTCACCCAAACAAATTAGTAGTTGATATTGCAGGAGAAGCTTCTGTGCTTATGACTATGCAAGAAATGTCAACAGCAGTTCAATATAGTTTGCCTATTAAAATATTCATTTTAAATAATGAATACATGGGGATGGTAAGACAATGGCAAGAATTACTTCATGATAAGAATTATTCAGAGAGTTATACTGCTGCTTTACCAGATTTTGTTAAGCTAGCTGAAGCTTATGGATGTGTTGGTATTAGAGCAACAACTCCAGACGAATTAGATGATAAAATAATAGAGATGATTAATACGGATAGACCAGTAATATTTGATTGTTTAGTTGATAAACAAGAAAATTGTTTTCCAATGATACCATCTGGTAAACCACATAATCAGATGCTTTTAGGTCCTAAAGATCAAAAGAAAAATAAAATAACCGGAAAAGGAAAAACTTTAGTTTAATGGCAAACTCTAAATCAGCATACAGTACACCCGGCAAGCAAGGTAAGCTTGATACTCATATTATTGTAGTATGGGTTGATAATGAAGCTGGAGTTTTAGCAAGAGTTGTAGGTTTATTTTCTGGTCGTGGATATAATATTGAATCTTTAGCAGTAGCTGAAATAGATTCTAAATTGAATATTTCAAGAATAACTATAGTAACCACAGGAACACCCCAAGTAATTGAGCAAATTAAACTACAATTAAAAAAATTGGTTCCAGTTCATAAGGTTGCTGATTTTAAACGAGAAGATAAAAAGGTAATTTTTAAGGAAATGGCTTTATTTAAAGTAGTAGGAAATAATTCAAAAAAAGATAAAGCTTTAAAAGCTTGTAAAAAGTATAATCCCGTAATATTGGATAAAACAAAAAATTCTTATGTAATACAAATTACTGCTTTAAGAAGAGAAATTGATACAATGTCAAAAAATTTAAAAAAGTTTGGGTTAGTCAGTGTATCAAGAACTGGAGCCGTAGCTATGACAAGAGGTTCGGATACATTTAGATAAAAGGAGATAAATATGAAAATGTTTTATGAAAAAGATACTGATGTGAATTTAATTAAAGAAAAAAAGATCGCAATTTTTGGATATGGAAGCCAAGGACATGCTCATGCGTTAAACTTAAAAGATAGTGGTGTAAAAGAAGTAGTTGTTGCATTAAGAGATGGATCAGCAAGCAAAGCAAAAGCAGAGTCTAAAGGACTAAAAGTTATGAATTTATCTGATGCTGCAGAGTGGGCAGATGTAGTTATGATACTAACTCCCGATGAACTACAAGCAACAATTTATAAAAATCATATAGAACAAAGAGTTCGAGAAGGTACATCTATTGCTTTTGCGCATGGTTTAAACATTCATTATGATTTAATTAAAGCCAGAAAAGATTTAGATGTTTTTATGGTTGCTCCAAAAGGACCAGGGCATTTAGTAAGAAGTGAATTTGAAAAAGGTGGTGGAGTTCCTTGTTTATTTGCCGTACATCAAAATGGATCTGGAAAAGCAAGAGAACTTGCAATGTCTTACGCATCAGCTGTTGGAGGAGGAAAATCTGGAATTATTGAAACTACCTTTAAAGATGAAGTAGAAACAGATTTATTTGGAGAACAAACAGTTTTATGTGGTGGTTTAGTTGAGCTTATTAAAAATGGTTATGAAACTTTAATTGAAGCAGGATATGAACCTGAAATGGCTTATTTTGAAACTGTTCATGAGGTAAAGCTAATTGTTGATTTAATTTACGAAGGTGGGATTGCAAATATGAACTATTCTATTTCAAATACTGCAGAGTATGGAGAGTATGTTTCAGGTCCTAGAATAATTAACAAAGAAGAAACTAAGAAAAGAATGAAGGAAGTTCTAGAAGATATACAATCTGGAAAATTCACCAAACAATGGATGGACGAGTGTAAAAATGGTCAGAAAAACTTTTTAAAAACTAGAGAAAAATTAGCAGATCACCCGATTGAAAAAGTTGGCTCAGGATTAAGAGCCATGATGCCTTGGATAACTAAGAAAAAGTTAATTGACAGTGATAAGAGTTAGATCATTTTGTTAATTTTGGGTTAAATAGGTTAATTTATTTTGCAATCCTGACGAGAGATTGTATGATGCCAAGACTTAAAAATAATAAAAATGACTGACAAA
>CACFKJ010000031.1 GCA_902566805.1 uncultured Pelagibacteraceae bacterium | reverse complement strand
TAATTTATTGAATTAATCAATCTAACCCTTTAACTGGAATTTCTTCATGAAAAATATATTAAATCAAAATTCCAAAGAAAACTTAACAAAAAAAATAGATTGGAATGTTGTTCAATTAGAAATGAAAAATAAATTTGGATTAGATATTTATGAATCCTGGTTAAGGAAAATTGATTTTGTAGACGAGTTTTCAAATTATATTTTACTATCAGTTTCTACAAGATTTATTAGAGATTGGATTACATCTAGGTATTTAGATCAAATATTGCAAATAGTTAAGATTTATAAAAAAGATCTTCGAAGAATTGAATTTTTAGTTGCCGAAAACAAAAATCATAAAGATATGCAAATATTAGAAAAAAATGATGATGAAATTTCAAAAAATCATAAAATTTCATTTATTAAAGATTCTTTTCTTCAATACAATAGAATTGACCAAAATAAAAAATTTGAAAATTTTATTACTGGATCTAGCAATAAACTAGCTTTTGAAGCATCAAAAAAAGTTTCTGAAAATTTAGCTCACTATAATCCATTATATTTATATGGGGGAGTGGGAATGGGCAAGTCTCATTTATTAAATGCAATGGGGTTGAAACTTAAAGAAAAAAATAAAGTAATGTTTATATCAGCTGAAAGGTTTATGTACCAATTTGTAAAATCAATTAAATCTAATGAAATGGTTAAATTTAAAGATTATTTTAGAAATACCGATGTTCTATTGATTGATGATATTCAATTTATGAATGGTAAGGAAGCAATGCAAGAGGAGTTTTTTCATACATTTAACGCTCTTTTAGATAAAGGTTCGCAGATAATTTTATCATCAGATAGACCACCAAATAAATTGTCCAGGATACAAGAAAGGATAAAATCTAGATTTTCTGGTGGGTTGGTTGTTGATATTCAAAATAGTGATTATGATCTAAGATACAAAATTGTTAAAAGCAAAATACAAGATTTAAAAATACTTCACTCAAACCAATTTGAAATTTCAGAAGAAGTACAAAAATTTATAAGTTCAGAAATTAAAACAAGTATAAGAGAACTGGTTGGAGCATTGAATAGAATTGTTTCTTATTCTCGAATATATAATAAAGCTCCAAGCATATCTGAATTAAAAATAATACTTAAGGATTTGTTAAACCTAGCTGAAAATAAAGTAAATATCGATCAAATTCAAACTTCAGTTTGTCAGTTTTTTAAAATTAATAAAACCGAAATGCTTTCCGCTAGAAGATCAAGGTATTTAGTAAGACCCAGACAAACAGCAATATATCTTGCAAAAATATTAACATCAAAATCTTTACCAGAGATAGGAAGAGCTTTTTCAAATCGGGATCATACTACAGTCATTCACTCTGTTAAAACTATAGAAAAATTAAAGAAACAAGATAATGAATTAAGCATTAATATAGATACTTTAAAAAATAAGATTTTATATAAAAACAGTCAAAATGAAGTTTAATGTTAATCAACAAGATATTCAAAAATCTCTTAGTTATTGTCAAGGAGTAATAGAAAAAAGAAGTACACTACCAATACTTTCTAATGTTATGTTAGATGCTAGTGAATCAAAATTGACAGTTATCGCAACTGATTTAGATTTAGTATTTATTAATGTAGTGCCGAATATTGAAATATTTGAAGAAGGAAAAACTACGACCTCTTCCTCTATAATGTATGATATTGTAAGAAAATTTTCGTCAGGTAATAAAATTAAATTTTCAAGCATTAATGAAAATAAGATTAATTTAGAGTCAGAAAAATCAGTTTTTAATCTTAATTGTATAAGTGCAACAGAGTTTCCTCTTACAAATGAGAATTTCAATAAAAATGAATTTTCTATAAATTCAAAAAAACTATTAAAACTACTAAATAAGTGTAAATTTTCAATTTCTAATGACGAAACCAGACATTACTTAAGTGGAGTATTTTTTCATCAGACTCAGTCCGAAGATAAAGTATTTCTAACTGCAGCTGCAACTGATAGTCACAGAATGTCGATTTCAAAAATAAGGCTAGATCAAAAAATTGATTTTGAACCTATTATTTTACCAAAAAAGACAATCTATCAACTTTGTTCTTTACTTGAAGATTTTGAAGGAGATGTAAAAATATCAAATATTAAATCAAAAATTAAATTTGAGTTAAATAACAGTATATTAATATCAAAACTTATAGACGGAAAATTCCCAAATTATGTTCAAGTAATTCCCAAGGAAAATAAAAAAAAATTAGACGTAGATTTAAAATTATTTTTAAATTCAGTTGATAGAGTAGCCTCTGTTTCTTTAGATAAAAAGGATGGTGTCAAATTTAGTCTGAAGAAAGATTTATTGAATCTCTCTGTAAATAATACAAGTAGTGGAGACGGAGCAGAAAGCCTAAATGTTAAATTTGATCATGAATTAGATATAAGTTTTAACTCTAGATATTTGATAGATGTAGCATCTCAAATGGATGGCGATAATATAGAAATATTTTTTAAAGATACTGGGTCTCCAGCATTAATAAAGGACCCGGGAGATTTTGATAGTATATATGTTGTTATGCCAATGAAAGGTTAATTTATTTTATCTAGTTCTGAATAAATAGAATTTTCCACTAATTTTAAAAATTCAATTTTATCTAATCCAGGTTCTATCGGTTTAAGAACAGAAATTACTATACTTTTATTTGGTATCATCAATCCATTTTTTGGCCAAACAAAACCAGAGTTTATTGCAACTGGCTGACAAAATATATTTAAATTTTCATAAATTCTGGCAGCACCCTTTTTAAATGCTATTCTTTCTAATGGTTCAGTTCTTGTAGCTTGGGGAAAAATAATAATTGGTCTACTTGTATTTTTTGTTATATTTGAAATTTGATCCACAAAACTCAGATTGTCTTTATTTATTTTATTTCTATCTATTGAAATTGATCCAATTTTTTTTAAATACCATCCGAAGATAGGAATTTTTAACAGTTCTTTTTTAAGAATAAAAACCGGATTATTAAAAATTGTTTGTAAATAAAAAGTTTCAAACATTGATTGATGAGAGCTGACAATAAAAAATTTTTTATCATAAATAATATTTTCTTTACCTAGCAAACTTATTTTAGTTGAAAGAAAAAATTTTAAACAAATTTTACACCAATAACCCATTATTCTTCCACCAAACAAAACAATTTTTTTTGGTAAAAAAAGGGCTGGTAAAAAAATTATACAAATTAATATAATGCCTAAAAAGAAAAAAAATTTAAAAAAAATACTTCTCATCATTTAAACTAAATTTAAACAATATTACTTAATTTTTCTCTTTTTGAAATCAATTTTACTGATGATTTATTAATTAGAATTTCGCAGGGTTTTGCCCTTACATTATAATTTGAACTTAAAACCATACCGTAAGCTCCAACATCACAAATTATTAATATATCTTTTTCATTTAATTTTTGAAAATTTTTTAAATTTAAAAACTTATCAGTTGTTTCACATATAGGACCAACAAATTCATGATTCTTATTTATATAACTAGAATTTTTAATTGATGGAATAATATTATGGAATGCTCCATAAAGAGCGGGTCTAAGTAAATCATTCATAGCTGTATCTAAAATCACAAAATTTTTATTATTTGTTTTTTTAATATAAATAATTTTGGATACAATCCATCCTGCGTTTCCAATTATAGACCTTCCAGGTTCAAAAATAATTTTTGTTTTATTTTTTTTTAGAAATTTTTTAATTAAGTTATTATATTTTTTATAATTGAGACTTTTATTTGTTTTACTATAACTTATGCCCATACCACCGCCCAAATCTATGTATTCAAAATAATAATTTGATTGCCTTAATACTTGACTTATTGCATTAAGCATATTTGCATAGGGCAGATGACTTGTAATCTGACTTCCAATATGTACGCTTAAACATTTTAATTTAATAAACTTTGAATTTTTATATTTTTTAACTAGTTTCAAAAAATTGTACTTTGTTAAACCAAACTTATCTTCTTTTCTACCAGTAGAAATTTTTTTAATTGTTTTTGCATCTGTGTTTGGGTTAAGTCTTAAGCCAATACTTACTTTTTTATTTTGTCTTATGGCAATTTTTTCTATTTGATCTATTTCACTTTCTGATTCCGCATTAATTAATAAAATATTCTTTTTTTATTGCGAATTCTAGCTCTTCAGTTGTTTTTCCAACTCCAGAAAAAACTATTTTTTTTGAATTTATTCCAGCTTTCAAAGCTTTCATCAATTCTCCTTGTGAAACCACATCTGCTCCAAGACCGAATTTTTTAATATTTTTAAGAATATTTAAATTATTGTTAGATTTTACTGAGAAACATATTAAAGGATCAATTGATTTAAAATATTTTTTAAAATTGACTATGTTATTTCTGATTTTATTATATGAATAACAATAGGTCGGAGTGCCATATTTTTTTGCAATTTTTTCTGCAGATACGTTTTCAATAAAAAAATTCTTATTTCTATAATTCATTAAATATAGTTATAAATAGTTACTTTTTTATTTGATTGACTATATTTTGGTTCAGATTTTTTTCCACATCCAATTAAAATTATTGAGCAAATCACCAATAATATAATTTTTTTTATCATTTTATTTCCTTTTTATACTTTTCTATCATTTTCTTGATATTTTCAAAAGAAGTACCTCCAAAAGATTTTTTTGATTTTATTGAGTTTCTTAAGTCAAAAATATTTAATACTCCTGATTTTAATTTAGGCTCAATTTTTTGTATTTCTTTTATATTTAATTCATTGAGTTTTTTATTTTTTCTCTCTGCAAAATTTACTATTTTGGATGTTATTTGGTATGCTTTTCTGAATGGGAAATTTAATTCTTGAACCATATAATCAGCTAAATCAGTTGCAGTTAAATATCCTTTTGTTGCTAAGTTTTTCATATTTTTTTTATTAAATATTATATTTTTAAATACGTCGGTAAGTATAATTATTGAATTTTTAAGATTATCAAATGAACTAAAAGTTAATTGTTTATCATCCTGTAAATCCTTAAAATATGATATTGGCAATCCTTTTAATATTGTGAGCATTGAAAATAGATTTCCATACGAAGTACCTGCCTTACCTCTAATAAATTCAAGTGGATCAGGATTTCTTTTTTGAGGCATGATGGACGATCCTGTTACCATTTTGTCATTTAGAGAAATAAAATTAAATGCATCAGAATTCCATATAATTAATTCCTCAGAAATTCTAGAAATATGCATTGAACATACTGAGGTAGCATATAAAAAATCTAATACAAAATCTCTATCGGATACAGTGTCAACTGAATTTCTAGTTGGTTTACTAAATTTTAGTTTTTTAGTTGTATAATTTCTGTCAATGTTAAATGAAGTTCCGGATATAGCTGCTGCACCCAAAGGGTTTTCTAATAAGCTTTGAAAATTATTGTTAAATCTTTCTTTGTCTCTATTAAACATTTCAATATGTGACATTAGATAATGCGCTAGTGAGATTGGTTGAGCATTTTTTAAATGAGTAAAACCTGGCATAATTGTATCTATGTGTTTTTCAGCATTAAGAATTATAACTTTATTTAATTTTTCTAAAATTTTTATTATTTCTTTTGTAGACTCTATTAACCATAGTTTAAAATCTGTTACTACTTGATCATTTCTAGATCTAGCAGTATGAATATATCCCGCATCATCTCCAATTAAATCGAATAATCTTTTTTCTATACTCATATGAATATCTTCATGAGAAATATCAAAATTAAATTTTTTTTTTATTATTTCATTATGAATTCTATTAAGACCCCAAATAATTTTATTTTTAATCTTAAAAGAAATAATTTTCTGTTTAAATAACATTTCAACATGTGCCACCGAACCTTGGATATCTTCTTTAAAAAGTCTTTTATCAACATTTAAAGAACTTCCTACTTTTTTAAATAATGAATTTACATTTTGTTTTATTCGCTTTGACCAAACAGGACTACTATTTTTATTTTTTGCCATAATATTTGACTATACATTTTAGAATGAAATTATTAAGCTTAAAATTTTTAAAATTTTTATTAACACAATATCAATATGAAACTAAGTTTAAAAAGTACAGTTATTAAACCAGAGGAAAAAGAGATTAAAAGAGTAATAATTTTACTTCATGGATATGGAGGAGATGGGGAAGACATCAGTTTACTGACTCTCAATTGGAAAAGATTTTTACCAAATACAATTTTCATTTGCCCAAATGCTCATGAGAAATGTAGTATTAATCCTAGTGGTTATCAATGGTTTGATTTATCGAATGACGATCCTCATTATATTCTAAAAGAGTCATTAAAAGCAGAAAAAATTTTAAACGAATATATTAATGAAGTCAAAGATGAATTAAAAATAAGTAATTCTGAAATTTGTCTTTCAGGATTTAGCCAGGGTTGCATGATGGCAATAAATTTAGGACTAACATCATATGAAAAATATAATTGTATAATTGGATTTTCTGGAAAAATTATTGATCATAAGAATTTATCCAAGAGAATTACTTCAAAAACTAATACATTATTAATTCACGGGGACTCAGATCAAATTGTATCCCCAACAAATTTACTAACCTCAAAAGACTTTTTTTTGAGACATAAAATTAATATTGAAACAGAAATGATAAATAATTGTGAGCACAATATACCAATGGAAGCTTCAAGTCTTGCTTTAAAATTTATAAAAAAAAATTTAATTATTTAAAAAAAGTAAATTGTATAAGTTGAAAAATTTATTTATTTAAGTTAATCTTAATATATGATTAATTTGTCAGACCAAAATTTGTCACTTGATAAGTGCCCAGCACTTGTACTAAATGCTGATTATAGACCTCTGAGTTATTATCCATTATCTTTATGGAGTTGGCAGGATTCTATAAAATCAGTTTTTTTGGATAGAGTATCAATTGTTAGTTATTACGAAAGAGTGATTAGAAGTCCATCATTTAGCATGAAGTTGCCTAGTGTAATTGCATTGAAAACTTATATTAGACCTCAATCTAATCCAAACTTTACAAGATTTAATGTTTTTTTAAGAGATAAATTTTCTTGTCAGTATTGTGGTAGTAAAAATGAATTAACTTTTGATCATCTTTTGCCTAGATCTAAAGGAGGAAAAACAGATTGGAATAATGTAGTAACTGCTTGTTCAGAATGTAATGTTAAAAAAGGAGGGAGACTACTATCAAAATCTGGAATGAGGCTTAATCAAAGACCGTACCAACCCACAACTGAAGATCTGCATAAAAATGGAAAAAACTTTCCTCCAAATTTTCTTCATAAGAGTTGGATGGATCACCTATATTGGGATGTTGAATTAGAACCTTAGTCAAATTTTTTCAGAAATATTTATCGCTATTTTGGATCCAGTTTTAATTATTTTATCCATAATAGAATATAAGCCTTTTTTTGTAGCGCCTTCTTCATATGCTATGTCTTTATGATGTAATTCATCGTCTCTAAACTGAATTATTTTTTGTTTTAATTCTTTTTCGTCATCTTGAATTTGATTTATTTGATTTTGATAGTGTTCATCTATTACTTCCTCCACTGAGGCAGTACAAAGCATTGCTGCTTTTTTTCCAAGTATAGTTGATCCAAAACCCAATCCAATACCTAATAAATCCCAAAGAGGTAAAAATTTTGTAGGCTTAATGTTTCTTTTTTTTATTTCATTTTCAAAGAAATCGCTATGAACTTGTTCATGCAGCTTCATTTCCTCTAATTTTTTTTTCAAATCATCATTTTTACATATAGTTTTTAATGCTAAGAGTTGACCTTCATAAATTTTAATCGCACCTCTTTCACCTGCATGATCCACTCTTATAAATTCTTCAAGCTTTGTTTTATCTGTTTTTTTCATTTATAAAATAATTAATACTTGTAACACTTATTACAATTGAAATTATAAAATTTATAGTCGCAAGTGAAAGACCTAATATTTTAAAAGTAACTGTTTTACAATTTGGCATTGAATTATTTAAAGATTCAAGCAATTCTGTTTTATTAATAATATTTAGGTTATTTCCAGTACATCCAGAAAATTCTTTAAAAATATTATTTTCAATTCCAACATGATAACCTGAAATCAAAGTACTTATAACAAATGTAATTATTATAATTAATAACCAGCTTAAATTTTTAGGATAATTGTATCCAAAGAAACATAAAAAAATTGAAATTATATAAGGAAATCTTTGATACAAACATAGGGTACAGGGTTTTACATTTAGCACATATTCAATATAAACTGCAGACAAAAGTGATATTATAACAGTAATAAAAATAATTAGATAATAAGTTTTTATAGAATTCATTTATCAACTTTAATTTGTAAAATTTATTAAAAAATTATAAATAAAATAAGCTAGCAATATAACTATAATAGAAAAAATGATTGATATAGTAAGTAATCTTTTTTCTATAATTTTTCTCATAGCCGATCCAAAATTCCCAATTAAAAATGCAATAATAAAAAACCTTAAACCTCGAGTTACAAAAGATGTAATAACAAAATAAAAAAAATTAAAATGTACAAATCCACTTGTTATTGTAAGCAATTTAAATGGAACAGGTGTAAAACCTGCAATAGCAAGTAATGTCATCCAGGCAATAATTCCACCCTCTGATGAAACTTTATCTTTTAAGAAAGATGTATTGTCTACTCCATAAAGTTCAAAAATCTTAATCCCAATTTCATTGAAAAATACAAGACCTATAAAATAACCAAGGCAAGCTCCTAAAACAGACCCTGTAGTTGCAATCAGAAAAATTTTAAACCATTCCTTTCTTTTTGCAATTGTCATGGGAATAATTAGAACATCCGGCGGAACAGGAAATATAAAACTTTCTATAAATGAAATAAAACCTAGAATTGACTTAGAACTTCTATGACCAGCTAGTTTAATTGATTTATTATAAATCTCTTTAAACATATTTACTTTTATTACAATAATTCTTTTTATACTATTATTTATTATATAAAATAAATTAAAAACTAAATGAATAGGGCGAATGGCGGAACTGGTAGACGCGTTGGACTCAAAATCCAATGGTAGCAATACTGTGAGAGTTCGAGTCTCTCTTTGCCCACCAAAAAATGATAAACTTAAAAAAATTTAACAATTTATTAGAATTATTCTTTAATCAATGTGAAATACAAAATGATAATGATATTTTTTTAACATCTTTAAAAGACTCTAAGAAAGAATTTTCGTGGAAATTTACTAAAACAAGTGTTGTTAAACTTTCAGAGGAATTTAAAAAATATATTCAAAAGGGTGATAGATGCTTGTTAATTTCTGAAAATAGACCAGAGTGGTTGATTACTGATTTAGCAATTATGTTAGCTAATGGAATAACTGTTCCGGCTTACACAACTTATGTTGAAAGAGATTATGAGTATATAATTAATGATTGTAAACCTTCAATTATTATTGTTTCAAACTATGATCAATATAAAAAAATAGAAAATATAACTAAGAATAAACCATTTATAAAAAAAATTTTTTCTTTTGAATTAATTGATAAATTACAAAAAGAAAAGTATTTCGATATAAATAGTTATTTACAAAAAAATCAAAATATTAATTTTAATATTCCTGATTTAGAATTATCTAGAAAAGACCCTGCTTGTATTATTTATACGTCCGGTACTCAAGGAAATCCTAAAGGTGTAATTTTGAGTCATGGAGGTATACTAAATAATTGTGAAGGTGGATGTGAATTGATAAAACCATTTATTTCAAAACAATCAAGATTTCTAACTTGGTTGCCACTTTCACATTCCTATGAACATACAGTTCAATTTATTCAAATTGGAGTAGGTGCAAAAGTTTATTATGCAGAAAGTATAGAAAAGCTTATAAAAAATATGAATGATTGTTCTCCAGAAATTATGACTGCAGTTCCGAGATTTTATCAAAATTTATATCAAAAAATTAGTTCTTCATTTAAAAAATCTAAAGGTCTAAAAAAAATACTTATAGATGAGACTGTTAAATTAGGAAAAAAAAAAATAAAGAAAGAAAAATTAAATTTTTTTCAAAATATATTAAATTCTGTTTTAGATAGATTAGTTAGATCAAAAATAAAAAAACAATTTGGAGGAAAATTGAAAACTTTTGTTTCAGGTGGAGGAGCATTAGATAGAGAAGTAGGGTATTTTTTAAATTCTATAGGACTTCCAACTTTACAAGGATATGGATTAACAGAAACATCTCCAGTAGTTAGTTGTAATCCAATACACGATATTAGAGTTGAAACAGTTGGACCTCCATTTAAGGGTAATCAAGTAAAAATTGCTGAAGATGGTGAAATATTAGTAAAAGGAGAAAATGTGATGATTGGTTATTGGAATAATGAAGAGGAAACAAATAAAGTATTAAAGGATGGTTGGTTATATACAGGTGATATAGGTATATTTAAAGATAACTACTTAATAATTACAGATAGAAAAAAAGATATTTTAATTACTCCTGGTGGAGATAATATTTCTCCAATAAAAATTGAAA
>CACFKJ010000030.1 GCA_902566805.1 uncultured Pelagibacteraceae bacterium | reverse complement strand
AAAAAATAACAACAAGATTAAAGATAACAAAATTTCATCATTAAATTTAGATTTTGATCAAAAATTAATAATTATTTTGCTAGTTAAGAAAAATGACTTTTTTCAATCAGAAAAAATAGGCGCTAAATTTTATGACTATGCAAAAAATAATGAAGTTAAGGAAGTTCTAATACTAGGATCTAATTTTTCATCAGTAATGCATAGCATTAAATTTGACTCATTTTTGCATGGAGCTGAGCTTAAATCTTATGAATTCAATTTATATAAAACTAAAAAAAAAAATAAGATTATAAATTTTAATATTTGGAAAAAAAAAAATGTAAATAATCAACAATCTAAAAATAAATTGAATGCATTATTAAATGGGGTAAATTTTACAAAAGATCTAGTCTCAGAACCTGGAAACATTTTACATCCAGATGAATATGCTAAAAGATTAATTAAATTAAAAAAACTTGGAATAAAAGTGACAGTTTATGATAAAAAAAAATTAAAAAAATTAGGTTTCAATGCTTTACTTGGTGTTGGTCAAGGGAGTGTAAAAGGATCATATCTTGTAACAATGGAATGGAATGGGGCAAAATCAAAATCTAAACCTTTGGCTTTTGTTGGTAAAGGTGTTTGTTTTGATACTGGCGGTTATTCACTTAAACCAGCAAGATTCATGGAAGATATGACTTATGATATGGCAGGCTCAGCTGCTGTAGTAGGTTTAATGAAAACTTTAGCTTTAAGAAAAGCAAAAGTTAATGCAGTTGGTGCGGTAGGTCTAGTTGAGAATATGGTAAGTGGAAACGCGCAAAGACCCGGCGATATTGTAAAATCTTATAGTGGAAAAACTATAGAGGTATTAAATACTGATGCTGAAGGTAGATTAGTTTTAGCAGACGCTTTAACTTTCACAGAAAAAAAATTTAAGCCTAAATTAATTGTTGATCTAGCAACCTTAACTGGTGCAATAATTGTTTCTTTGGGCTCAGAGTATGCAGGACTTTTTTCAAACGATGATAAATTATCAAAACAATTAATCGAAGCTGGCGATAGAGTTGATGAAAAATTATGGAGAATGCCTCTTCATAAAAATTTTGATAAACTCATGGACTCAAAAAATGCAGATATGCAAAATATAAATTATGTTGGTGGTGCTGGCTCAACTACAGCAGCTCAATTTTTACAAAGATTCATTATTAATAAAACACCCTGGGCACACCTCGATATTGCTGGAATGGCTTTTTCAAAATATGGAGGAGCTTTAAACTCGAGCGGTGCAACAGGATATGGTGTAAGATTATTAAATAAATTTATTGAGGAATATCATGAGTAATATAGAGCAAACACTTTCAATTATAAAACCAGACGCTGTAGAACGTAACTTATCAGAAGAAATAAAAAATGAATTTAATAAAAATAAATTTAAAATTGTAAAAGAAAAAAAAGTAAAACTTGAAAAATCTGATGCAGAAAAATTTTATCAAGTTCATCAATCAAAACCATTTTATAATGATTTATGTAGTTATCTTTCATCAGGACCTATTGTGGTAATGATATTAGAAAAAGAAAACGCTGTTTTGGAAAATAGAAAACTAATGGGGGCAACTGACCCTTCAAAAGCAGAAAAAGGAACTCTAAGAAAAAAATATGGATTATCAATTGATAAAAATTCTGTTCATGGTTCTGACAGTGTTGATAATGCTAAAATAGAGATAGACTTTTTTTTCAATGAGTAGAAAATAATTTTTCTATTGCTTCTGGATACACTTTGTGCTCAATTTTTAATATTTTCTTAGATAATTTATAGGCATCATCATTTCTCAATATTTTTAAGCTTTTTTGAAGAATTATTTTTCCTGAGTCCAATTTACCGTTTACTAAGTGGACTGTGCAGCCACTATATTTTTCATTATTTTTAATCACTCTTTCGTGTGTATTTAAACCTTTATATTTTGGGAGTAAAGAGGGGTGTATATTTAAAATATTTCCTTTAAATGATTTTATAAAATTTTTTGACAAAATTTTCATAAATCCAGCTAAACAAATTAAATTTATTTTATTTTTTTTAGTTATTATTTTAATTTTTTTTTCAGCATTAGTTTTATTTGAATAATTAATTTTAAAAACTTTAATATTTTTTGTTTTAGCAAAAAGCAATCCTTTTGCTTTTTTATTATCTGTTAAAACAATTTGAATTTTGATTGGTGATGATTTTTTTTTTGAAAATTTGAATAATGATTTTAAATTACTACCTCTTCCAGATATAAAAACTGCTGTAAGTAATTTTTTTTTACCAGTTAATTTTACCATTTGGTAGATACTTTATATTTCCTTTAATTATTTTACCTATCACATAAGGTTTATTATTTTTATTAAATGTTTTTTGAATTATTTTTAAATATTTTTTATCAATTATTAAACAAAATCCAATTCCACAATTAAAAGTTCTTAACATTTCTTTTTCATTTACACCTTGGTTTTTTAACCAATTAAATATTGGTTGTATTTTAATTTTATTTAAATCTATTTTTGCAGATAGTCCATCGGGTATAATTCTGGCTATATTATCCTTTAAGCCACCACCAGTAATATTTGCGCAACCATTAATAATGTTTTTTTCGTGCAAATTTAAAACATCTTTAACATAAATTTTTGTAGGCTTAAGAAGTTCTTTTTTTAAAAAGGTATTTTTTTTAATATTAATTTTTTTTCTTTTTAATATATATCTTACTAATGAAAATCCATTAGAATGTAAGCCATTGGATGGGATTGCTACTATAAGATTATTTTTTTTAATTTTTTTTTTTAAAAGTAATTTTTTCTTATCGACTACTCCTATAGAAAATCCTGCTATATCAAATTTACCCTCTGAATATGTTCCAGGCATTTCAGCAGTTTCTCCCCCCGCCAGTTCACAATTTGAAATTTTACAACCTTCAACTATACCTCTTATAATAGATTTTAATTTTTTTAAGTTTACTTTGTTGATTGAAATATAATCAAGAAATAATAATGGTCTAGCACCCTGAACGATTAAGTCATTTACACACATTGCCACCAAATCTATTCCTATAGTATTAAATTTATTTAGATGATTTGCTATTTCTATTTTAGTTCCAACACCATCAGTGCTAGCAACTAATTTAGGATCTTTTATATTTTTTGGAATATTTGAAATTGAACCAAAACCACCTATATTATTGAATTTCTTATTTTGTTTAGTTTTTTTAGCTATAACAGAAATATATTTTATGAATTTATCAGCGTCTTTAATGTTAACTCCACTGCGTTGATATGTTAAATTATTCTTAGCCATAAAGATTTATATGTATCAAAGAAAGCATTTATATAAAAATAGATTGTATATTTATTTTTTAATATACGTTGTAATATTTATTAAGTTTTCCACAAGCTTAGTTAATGCAGAAACATATAAAATTTCAAAAATTGAACTTACAGAACCATATGAATTAGACTTTAATAAACAAATAGTAATTGAAAATGCATTTAGAGTTGGATTTATAGAATTAGTCAAAAAAATAACAATTTCAGATGATTATTTTAAAATTCAAAATACAAATATAAAAATAATAAAAAGCTTAGTAGATTCTTTCACAATAACCGACGAAAAATTTGTTGAAAATAAATATATTGCAACATTTGAAGTAAATTTTAATAAAAAATTGGTCCTGAATTATTTTGAAAAAAAAAATATATTTATATCTATCCCTATAGAAAAAAAAATATTTACTATGCCAATTCTTGTTGATTTAGATAAAAAAGAAGCAATGTTATATAGTGAGAACTATTTTTATAAAAATTGGAATAAAAATAGAGAAAAATATTATCTTTTAAATTTCATACTTCCAAATGAGGACTTAGATGACATTGAGACTATTAAAAATAATTTTGAAAATATTGAAGATTATGATTTTAAAGAAATTATATCTAAATATGATTTAAAAGATTATTTGATTATTATTTTTTTTCAATATGATAAAAATTTAAAAGTTCTTTCTAAAATAAAATTGAATAATGAGAATATTATATTTAATAAAGTTTTTGATGATGTAGAACTTGATAATCAAGAAAAATCAGAAAAAATTATTTTAGCTTTAAAAACTATATTTGAAAATCAATGGAAAAAAGTTAATCAAGTAAATACATCTATTAAATTACAAATAACAATTCAAGTAGAATCAAAAAATATTGATTTAATTAAAAAACTAGAAATTGAATTATCTAAATTAGATCTTGTTTCAAATTTTTTTATAAATAACTTCGATAGTCAAATGACCACGTATAAAATTATATTTAATGGAACTCCAAATAGATTTATTGAAGAAATTAATAAAAGTGAAATAAATTTAGATACTTCTTATAAAATTTGGAGAATTGAGTGAAAGATTTAAATCAATTATTATTAAATTTTAATCATAAACAAAATTTTAATTATGATGATTTTTATGTGAGTAAAAGCAATTTTTATGCTTTTGAGATATTAGAAAAGTGGCCAAAGTGGGAAAAAAATATTTTAAATTTGTATGGTGAAAAATTTTGTGGGAAATCTCATTTAGCAAATATTTTTTGTAAAAAAAATAAGTCTAAAAAAATTGAGGAAAAGCAACTAAATGATGATATTATAAAAGAATTAAAACTTTTTGAAATAATAGTTTTAGACAACTTTATAAATATTACTGAGGAAAGAATACTTTATGCTCTATTCAATTTAATTGATAATGATAACAAATATTTATTAATTAATTCTATAGTTCCTATAAATGAAATGAATTTCAAATTAATTGATTTAAAATCAAGATCAAAAAACTGTCTTTTTGCTAAAATTGATAGTCCTGATGATGATTTAATGTTTGCAATAATTTTAAAAAGCTTTTCTGATAGACAAATAACAATAGATAAGAAACTTATTGATTTTATAATTAAAAGAATAGATAGATCATATGGAAAAATTGCAGAATTTATATATAAGATTGACGAATTGAGTTTAAAAAAAAAAAAACCAATTAATTTAAAAACAATTAAAGAAATATTGTAGGTATATTTTGAATAAATATAGAACACACACTTGTGGTGAGCTCTCAAAAAAACTGAAAAATAAAGAAGTATCTTTATCTGGATGGATTAATAAAAAACGTGACCATGGAAATTTGTTATTTATAGATTTAAGAGATAATTATGGAATAACCCAATGCGTTGTTGAAAAAAATAATGAAAATTTTAATAATTTGGAAAAACTACCATTAGAAACTGTAATTAACATCAAAGGTGAAGTTGTGGAGAGAAGCAAAGAAACAATAAACTCTGAGATTAAAACTGGAGAAATTGAGATAAAAATAAATTCTTTTATAATACTTGGAAAAACTAAAGAACTACCAATGCCTGTTTTTAGTGAACAAGAATATTCTGAAGAAATAAGATTAAAATATAGATTTTTGGATTTAAGAAGAAATAAAATTCATCAAAACATTATACTAAGGTCAAAAGTAATTTCTTTTATTAGATCAGAGATGGAAAAGTTAGGATTTTTGGAATTTCAAACTCCAATACTTACTTCATCGAGCCCCGAAGGAGCTCGTGATTTTTTAGTTCCTAGCAGGTTAAATCCTGGAAAATTTTATGCTCTTCCACAGGCCCCTCAACAATTCAAACAATTAATAATGGTTTCAGGTTTTGATAAATATTTTCAAATTGCTCCTTGTTTTAGAGACGAAGATGCTAGAGCAGATAGAAGTCCTGGAGAATTTTATCAATTAGATCTTGAAATGTCTTTTGTTGAGCAAGAAGATATTTTTAATGTGGTAGAAAAACTAATGGTTAAATTATTTAATAATTTTTCGAAAAATAAAATTTTAAATGAGGTATTTCCTAAGATTAAATATTCTGAGGCAATGCTTAAGTATGGAACAGATAAGCCTGATTTAAGGAACCCTTTAATTATAAAAGATGTAACTGAAATTTTTACTCGAGATGATGTAACATTTGAAATTTTTAAAAAATTAGTTAAAGCAGGGTCCAGTGTCAGAGCAATTGTAACAAAGCAAACAAAAGATAAACCTAGAAGTTTTTTTGATAACATAGATAACTGGGCTAAAGAACAAGGATCTTCTGGGTTGGCGTATTTTACTATTGAAAAAAATAAAGATATTCAAGGAAAAGGACCTATTGGTAAATTTTTTAACAATGACTCCATCAAATGTATCATGAATATAACATCGGCAGAAGTTGGAGATACAGTTTTTTTATCTTGTGGTAAGATTAGCGAAATAGAAAAAATTTTATCATTAGCTAGGGAAAAAATTGCAAATGATTTGAATTTAATTGAAAAAAATAAATTTGCATTTTGTTGGATAGTTGATTACCCAATGTTTGAAAAAGATGAAGAAACAAACAAAATAAAATTTAGCCATAACCCTTTTTCTATGCCTCAAGGAGATCTTAATAATATTGATTTTACAAAACCTTTAGACTTAAAAGCATATCAATATGATATTGTTTGTAATGGAATTGAGTTATCATCGGGAGCTATAAGAAATCATATACCAGAACTTATGTACAAACTCTTTGAAATCGCAGGATATGATAAAAATATTGTTAATGAAAAATTTAGTGGAATGATAAATGCTTTAAGTTATGGAGCACCACCACATGGTGGGATTGCTCCAGGAATAGATAGAATAGTAATGTTGTTAGCAGAAGAAAAAAATATAAGAGAAGTAACTATGTTTCCCATGAATCAAAATGCTCAAGATCTAATGATGAATGCTCCCTCTGAGGTAAGTTCTGAACAATTAAAAGAACTTAACTTATCAATAAAAAAAAAATAATTTATTTTTTTCCTTTTAAATTTATTCTTATATCAGAAAGGTCTACCAGTTTTTTTTTATAATCACTTCTTAAAAAACCCTTACTTGAAATATCTTTTACTATTTTTAAGATTTGATTTTGATCATCAATATTGTCTAAAGAATTTTCCTCAGGTAATTTATCTACATTTCCTATTGGAGGTGTATGCGCCAAATCTTCTCTATTTAAATATGATATTGCTAGCTCCCTAAAAATATAATCTAGGATAGATGTAGCACTCAAAATTCTATCATTACCATTAACTTTTCCTGATGGTTCAAATTTTGTACCTATGTAAGCATTCACAAATTCATCCAGAGGAACTCCGTACTGCAAACCTAAAGAAATAGCTATAGCAAAATTGTTCATTAAAGCTTTTACTAACTCACCTTCTTTGCTTGTATCAATAAATATTTCTCCAATTTTTCCATCTTCGTATTCACCAGTATGTAGATAAACTTTATGATCACCTATAGTAGCTTTTTGAATGTATCCTTTACGTCTGTCAGGCATACTAAATCTTTTGCCAATATTTTCAGATATAATTTTTGAAAAATTGCTGTTTTTGACAACTTTAGATTGAGTAGTTTGGTTTGTATTTGTTTTTATATTTTCCTTTCCAGTTTCATCTGTATTTTTAGAATTTTTTCCATCTAGATTCTTAGTTTTTCTATTTTCTAATTTAAGATCTAGAATTTCAAAATTTCCATCATCTCTTTTTTCTAATTTTTGGAATTCACTCTCATTTATTTCATCAAGGTAATGACTTACCTTAAATGAGCAATTATAATAAGTTTCTACTAAATATTTTGCCATATATTCCCTCTAAATTTATTTTTTGAATCTTAAGATAAATATTTTATATACAATTTATTATTTTAGTCTAATTTATTTTTTACAATTTTAAATTGAAAGTTTTTTAAAAAATTATGTTGACATTTATCAAACAAATTTTCACTTGGTGGAATCATCAAACTATTGGCACAGGTATTCAAACTTTATTTTTTGGAAAACTTGTTGGTAAAGATCATTTAGGTAACAAATATTATGAAAGTAAAACAGGAAGAAGATGGGTAATTTATAACGGAGAAATTGAAGCAACAAAAATACCTAATGAGTGGTATTCCTGGATTCATTTTACTAAAAATAAAATAGAAAAATCTCAAGATTTAAAAAAATTTAAATGGCAAAAACCTCACCAGCCAAATCCTACTGGTACTGAAAAAGCTTACCATCCTAAGAAAAATAACAATGAAATTAAAAAAAAATATAATACTTGGAAAAACTAAAATTATTCAATTTATATTAATTTTGATAATTATTTTACTTTACAATGAAAGCAAATTAATTGCTGATAGTAATAAACTACAAGGTCGTTTTGTGGAATTAAAAATTCTAGATAAAGTAAGCTCTAAAAATAGTATTTTAAATTTTGAAATTGGCAAAGAAGAGAAGTTTGAAAATTTAATTATTAAGTTTTTAAAGTGTAAAGTTTCAGAGTTCGATGATAGTCCAGAAATAACGGCATACATGCAAGTAAAGGATATTACAGAAAAAGATAATGATAAAGTATTTATATTTAATGATTGGACTTTTAGCTCAAGTCCTTCTCTAAGACCATTTGATCATCCTGTATATGATATTTGGTTAACTAAATGTTATTAATTAAATAATCTTTTCGTTATCAAGCCAGCTTACATTAAAATTAGAATCTATAAATTTTTTATGATTTAGTAGCTTTTTGTGTAGTTCAATTGTTGTAGTAATTCCTTCAACAACAAATTCGTCCAAAGATCTTTTCATTCTTTGTATTGCTTCCGATCTATTTCTGCCATGACAGATTAATTTACATACCATACTATCATAATAAGGAGTCACTTTATAACCTTGGTATATTGCTCCATCTACTCTTGTTCTAAAACCTGAAGGTAAATGACACATATTTATTAATCCAGGGGAAGGTTGAAAATTTTTTGATGGATCCTCAGCATTTATCCTACACTCTATTGCGTGACCTCTTGGTATTATGTCTTCTTGTTTAAGAGCTGTTTCACCGGTAAACGCAACGTGTATTTGCTCTTTAATAATATCAATTCCAGTGACCACTTCTGAAACTGGATGTTCTACTTGTACTCTTGTATTCATTTCTAAAAAATAAAATTTTCCATCTTCATATATAAACTCAACTGTTCCAGCTCCCTCATATCCAATTTTACTAACCATGTTTACAGTTTTATCAAACAAATCTTTCCTAATTTCATCCACCAGTATTGGACTCGGTGTTTCTTCTATTAATTTTTGATGTCTTCTTTGAACAGAGCAATCTCTTTCATGCAAATGCACCGTCCTATTTTTCCCAGACATAATTTGAACTTCTATGTGTCTAGGGTTTTGAAAAAACTTTTCAATATATACTTCATCATTACCAAAATACTTTTGAGCTTCAGATTTAGCTAATGAGAATAGTTTTTCAAATTCTGTTTCATCATTAACAATTTTCATTCCTTTTCCACCACCACCACCTGATGCTTTGATCAAAACTGGAAATCCAATTTTTTTACAGATTTCTTTTGCTTCCTTTATATTTGAAACACCTCCCTCAGATCCTTCTATTACTGGTAGGCCATTTTGTTTTGCAATTTTTTTTGCTTCAATTTTGTCGCCCATCATTTTAATTAATTTTGAGGACGGACCTATAAATTTAATATTATTTTCCTCAAGAATTTTAGCAAAATTTGCATTTTCAGACAAAAATCCATAACCAGGGTGTACAGCTTCAGAGTTAGTTAATTCAATAGCTGACATTATTGCTGGAATGTTTAAATAACTATTTACTGGTTGATGAGATCCTATACATATACTTTCATCAGCAAGTCTAACATGCATACTTTCCTTATCTACATCAGAATGCACAGCTACAGTTGATATTCCCCATTCTTTACATGCTCGAATAACTCTAACAGCTATTTCACCTCTATTAGCAATTAATATTTTTTTAAACATTATTCAATAATGATCAGCTGCTGGCCAAATTCGACTGGCTGACCATCTTCAACACAAACTTTTTTAACAATCCCGTCAGATGGAGAGGGTACGTGATTCATTGTTTTCATTGCCTCAACAATTATTACACTATCTCCTTTTTTTATTTTTTTTCCTACTTCAACAAATTTTTTTGCACCCGGTTCTGGAGCAAGATAAGCAGTTCCAACAATTGGACTTTTTATTATAGTTCCAGTTTCCTCAATTATTTCTTTAATATTGCTTTCAGTTTCAATTTTCGAAAAATCTTTATCTTTAATTGTTTTTTTTAAATCTTCTAAGGCTTGAATTAATTTTTGAATTATTTTTTTATCTATTTCCATCTTTTAGCAAGTCATGCATTGCATTTATGGCTAAAATGTAGCCATTAACTCCTAAACCGCAAATTATTCCTGAAACTACTCCGCTGATTAGAGATTTATGCCTAAATTCCTCTCTTTTATAAATATTCGAAATATGAAGTTCAATTATTGGTTTTTTAAAAATACTTAGTGCGTCTCTAATAGCCACAGAGGTATGAGTAAAGCCAGCAGCATTAATAATTATACCTTCATAATTATTTCTAGCATCTTGGATAAAATTCACTATTTCACCCTCGATATTTGACTGTTTAAAATCTAATTCAACCCCTATATCTTGAGATTTTTTTATACACATTTTTTTTAAATCATCAAAAGTTGTTGAACCATATTGTGATTGTTCTCTTTCACCTAATAGATTAAGATTTGGGCCATTTAAAATTAAAATTTTGCTCATTTTTGATCTTATAATACATGAAAAAGAAAAATAAAATAAAAATTAAAT
>CACFKJ010000029.1 GCA_902566805.1 uncultured Pelagibacteraceae bacterium | reverse complement strand
GTAGTAGTTGGATCTAATAGTACAAAAGCAAATAAAATTATTAAATCCTTATATTTACCAATTGTCAAAAAGGAAGGTAGATATTTCAAAACTTCACGAAGAAGTGCTGAAATGATTAAATATGCCTCTAACGCCTTTTTGGCAACTCGAATTTCTTTTATAAATGAATTAGCAAATTTGTGTGAAAAAACATCGGTTGATATAAAAGATATTGCCTCAGGTATGGGTCTAGATCAAAGAATAGGTGAAAGATTCCTAAGAGCTGGTCCTGCATATGGTGGTTCTTGTTTTCCAAAAGATACTCGAGCATTAGTTGATACAGCTAATAAATTTAAAATTAATCTTTCAATAGTTAAAAATGTAATTAAATCTAATGAAAATAGAAAGATACTATTATTAAAAAGAGTACACAAAATAATGGGTAACAATATAAGAAACAAAAAAATAACCTTTTTAGGTGTAACGTTTAAACCGAATACAGATGATATGAGAGAGGCAACTAGTAATATAATGATACCTTATTTATCTAAAAAAGGAGCACAAGTTAGTTATTGCGATCCATCAGGTTCAAAAAGTCGTTTTAAAAATTTAAAGAATGTTAAGTTTTTTAAAAATGTATCTTCAGCATGCTATAAAACTGATTTAATTATAATTCACACCGAATGGAATGAATATAAACAATTAAATTTTAAAAAATTAGTCAATAAACTTAATTTTAAAATTTACGATTTGAGGAATTTATATTCACCTGCGAGGATGAAAAAACTTAAAATAAAATACTTTGGTATAGGAAGATAATTAACTTAACTCAAAGATAGCATCAACTTCAACAGCTACACCTAATGGTAAACTATTTACACTTACTGCTGCTCTTGTATGTTTACCAATCTCACCGAAAACTTTACTTATAGTATCTGATGCACCATTTATTACTTTTGGTTGTTCAACAAAATCATCTGTCGAGTTCACAAAACCAGTTAACTTAACACATCCTTTTATTTTATTTAGATCACCATTACACGCTTTTTTAGCTTGTGAAATTATATTGATTGCGCATCTCTCGGCAGCTAAATAGCCTTCATCCACATTAATATCTTTGCCTAGTTTACCTTTTATTAATGAACCTTTTTCATCAATTGATATTTGCCCAGATATATACAGTAAATTGCCTATAACTTTAGTTGCCACATAAGATCCTACTGGATCTGGCGCATCTGGTAATTTTAAATTTAGTTTTTTAATATTATTTTCAATACTCATTTTTTTCCTTTTCTTTTACTTCTATCGTATTCTTTTCTTTTTTCTATTAAAATTAATGCTTCCTCCATAGTCAATTCAGTAGGGTCTTTTTCTTCAGGGATAGTTGCATTCAATGATTTGTACTTTATATATGGCCCATATTGACCCTTCATAACTCTAACAGGTTTTTTGTCTTCTGGATGTTGTCCAAGATCTTTTATTAAAGACGAAGATATTCTACCTGGTTTTGCTTCGGCAATTAATGTAATTGCTCTGTTTAACCCAATATTGAACAGATCTTCAACATTTTCTAATCTTGCAGATTTATTATCACACTTAAGATACGGACCGAACCTACCTGAATTTATAGTTATATCTTTTCCGTTATCAGGATGTTGACCGATAACTTTCGGCAGAGAACATAAGTATTTTGCTTTATCTAAGTCTATTTTATCAATTTCAATTCCTTTAGGGATAGATACATTTCTTAAGTTATCATTATCTTTTTTCTTTTTCTTTTTTTTTACTGTTTCATCTTCAAGCATTTCATATTGCAAATAAGGTCCAAATCTTCCATTTTTCAAATAAATATCTTTACCATTTTCATTTTGACCTATTAGTTTAGGCTCTGCTAGCGCAACTTGATCATTAGCTTTTGATTTTGATAAAGGTCGAGTAAATTTACATTCAGGATAATTTGAACATCCTATAAAAGCACCACCTCTAAAACTATTTTTTAAACTTAATTCTCCTGAGTCACATAATTTACATCTTCTATTAATTTTTCCATTTTCATCTGATTCAAAAATTAACTCACCAAGACTTTCATTTAACAGATCTAATACCTCTCGTGTTCTTTTTTCTTTAACGTTGGATACATTAATATTGAAGTCTTTCCAAAAATTATTTAGGACCTTAATCCACTCTTCTTTACCAGAGGTTATATCATCTAGCTGTTCTTCTAAATTAGCTGTAAATCCATAATCAACATATTTTGAAAATAATTTTTCCAAAAAAGCTGATAATAATTTTCCTCTATCAGTGGGAAAAAAACGTTTATTAACAATATCCGCATACCCACGATTTGAAATAACTGATATTATACTAGCATATGTAGAAGGTCTTCCTATACCTAGTTCCTCAAGCTTTTTTACCAAACTTGCTTCTGAAAATCTTGGTGGATGTTGAGTAAAATGTTGCTCATCTATAAATTCGTTTATTTGGACTTCCTCTTTGTTAACATTTGGTAAAATTTTTTCGCCCTCATCTTCATCTATTCTAGTTAGTTTTAGATAACCATCAAATTTTATTGTTGAGCCTGAACATTTAAATTGATGAATATTGTCTTCAGAACTAATTGTTATAGTTTTTCTATCAAATTTTGCAGCTTCCATTTGAGATGACAGGGCCCTTGACCAGATTAAATCATAAAGTTTGATTTGGTCAGTGCTTAAAAATGATTTCATTAATTCTGGAGTTCTACTTATATCCGTTGGTCTTATTGCTTCATGTGCCTCTTGCGCGTTTTTTGCTTTTTTTCCAGAGTAATTATTTGCTTCCTCAGGCAAATATTTATCACCATATGTTTTTCTAATAAAATTTCTAAAATCATTAACTGCATCATTTGATATATTTGTTCCATCTGTTCTCATATAAGTGATTAAACCAACTGTATCACCCTCTATATCAATACCTTGATATAACCTTTGTGCAATTTGCATTGTTCTTGATGCACCAAAACCTAATTTGCTTGATGATGTTTGTTGAAGAGTTGATGTAGTAAATGGTCCAAGTGGATTCCTAGAATAAATCTTGGAGTTAATATCCGTAATTCTGTTCTTTGATTTTTTTAATATTTCGACTGCGTTATTTATATCTTCTTTGTTTCTAAACGAAAATTTTTCCACTTTATTATTGTTTAGAATAACAATATTTGAATTTAACATATCACCTTTTGTAGTTTTAAAATTAATATTTAAAGTCCAAAACTCTTCAGGAACAAATTGTTCAATTTCATGTTCTCTCTCAGTAAGAAGTCTTAGTGCAACAGACTGAACTCTTCCAGCTGATTTGGAGCCTGGTAACTTGGTCCACAGAATAGGTGAAATGTTAAATCCTACAAGATAATCTAAAGCTCTACGAGCCATATAAGCATCAACTAAATTTGACTCAATATTTCGAGGATTGTCAATTCCATTAGTAACTGCTTTTTTTGTAATTTCATTAAAAACAACTCTTTCAATTTTTTTATCTTTTAAAAGTTTTTTTTGATCTAAATATTCTTTAACATGCCATGCTATAGCTTCACCTTCACGATCAGGATCGGTTGCAAGAATTATTTTTTCAGATTTTTTTGCAACATCAGTTATTTCTTTTAAATACTTTTTTGAAAAACTATCAACTTCCCAAATCATTTTGAATTTATCTTCAGGATCAACAGATCCATTTTTTGATGGAAGATCTCTTATATGACCATAACTAGCTAAAACAGTATATTCTCCACCTAAGTATTTATTTATTGTTTTAGCTTTGGCAGGACTTTCTACTATCACAAGATTCATAAATAAATAAACTACACAAAAAATATATAGATAGTCAAATTAATAAATTTTTGATTTAGATTCAGTGTTATTTGACAGCCTTTTTATATTTTCACGGTGTGTGTAAAAAATTAGTACAAACATAATAATAAAGAAAAAAGGTTCATTATTATTAAAAATAAAAAAATCTATGACTGGAATAGACAAACTTCCAATCAAAGATGATAATGAAGAATATTTAAATATAAAAAAAACTATAAACCAGACAAGTGTAAATCCAATTCCTAAATATATGTTAATGCAGAATAGTATTCCAACATATGTTGCTACTCCTTTTCCTCCTTTAAATTTTAACCAAATTGGAAAAACATGTCCTAAGAAAACACATAGAGATGAAATGTATATATATTCTACATAAAATAGCTTAATAAAGATTAAAGGTATTAACGCTTTAAGAATATCTAAAATTAAAGTTGAATATCCAATTTTTTTATTACCAGTTCTTAATGCGTTTGTTGCTCCAATATTTCCTGATCCTATAAATCTTATATCTTTTTTTAAAAAAATTTTTGTTAATAAAAGACCAAATGGTATCGATCCAGCAAAATATGAAATAATAATAATAATTTCTAATTTCATTTAAATTTAAATAATTCTTGCCCCTTTACAAATGTATTTAAAACTTTACCTTGTAATTTTCTATCTTCAATGGAGGTATTTTTTGATTTTGTTAGAAGTTTTTCCTTTTTAACTGCCCATGGTTTATTTATATCTAAAATACAAAAGTCTGCATCTGTACCAACGCTTAAATTCCCTTTATTTATATTTAAAATTTTAGCAGGATTATGTGTAATTAGCTCTATTATCTTTTCTAATTTTATTGAACCATTATGAAATTGCTCGAGTGCTAGGCTTAACAATGTTTCGATGCCTGAAGCACCAGTTGCTGCTTGAGAAAAAGTAAGTCGTTTAGACTCTTCATCTTCTGGTTTGTGATCCGAAACTATTACATCTATAAGATTCTTATTAATTCCATTTATTAACGATAATCTATCTTCTTCAGTTCTTAAAGGTGGAGAAAGTTTTAAAAAAGTTCTAAACTCGCCTATATCATTTTCATTTAACGCAAGATTATTGATTGAAACTCCTGTTGTAAAATCTACAATATTTTTTTTGTAATCTATTAAATCTAAAGATTTTTTACTGGATATTTGCGATATATGATATCTACAATTTATTTCTTCTAAGAGAGTCAAATCTCTTTCAATAATTATCTTTTCAGCAAGATCAGATATTCCAGGTATTCCAAGTTTAGTAGATATTATACCATCATTAAGCATTCCATTTTTTGATAATTCTTGATCCTCTGCATGTTGCATTACTAAGCAATCAAAATCATAAGCTGATTTTATAATTCTAGACATTACTCTTGAGCTTTGAATAGATTTTACTCCATCTGTAAATCCCACAATTCCTTTATTTTTTAATAGACCAAATTCACACATGTTTGTTCCCTCAGCATTTTTTGTTAAAGTGGCTGTTGGAAAGATGTTAATTTTAGATTTATCACGACTTCTTCTTTGAATGAAATCAACAATAGAAACACTATCAATTACAGGTTTTGTGTTTGGCATTGTAACAACTGATGTAACTCCACCTGAAAGAGCGGCTTCGCTTAAAGACCTGTAATTTTCTTTATACTCATATCCAGGCTCACCTCCAAAAACTCTCATGTCAACTATACCTGGAATAATGTGTTTACCTTTTAGATCAACAAAATTTTCTCTATTTGGAATATTATTTTTGTTAACTCTTTTTCCAGATGCCTCAATTTTTCCTTCTTCACTAATAATTAATCCTCCAATTTCATTAATAGAATTACATGGATCAATAATATGAGCATTGAGAAAATATTTTTTTTTATTTGTCATTAATTACAAAAAATCTTAAGGCAAGCCATTCTTACAGCTACTCCCAGTTCAACTTGTTCTTTAATTACACTTTTATTAATATCATCAGCTAACATTGTATCTATTTCTATTCCTCGATTCATTGGTCCCGGATGCATTACTAATGCATCTGGTTTTGCATATTTTAATTTTTCTGGAGTTAGACCATAATATTCATAATATTCTCTATTAGATGAAAGATAAGAACTTGTCATTCTTTCATTTTGCAGTCTAAGCATCATTACTATGTCACAATCTTTAACACCTTTAGTCATATCAGTAAAAATATTTACTCCAAATTTTTCAAGGTCTTTAGGTAATAAATTTGATGGTCCAATAATGTTAACCTCTGCTCCTAACATTGTTAAAAGATATATGTTAGATCTTGCTACACGTGAATGAAGTATATCTCCGCATATAGCAATTTTTAATCCTTCTATACTTCTCTTTCTATTCATTATCGTCAATGCATCTAATAATGCCTGTGTAGGATGTTCTCTTCTTCCATCCCCAGCATTTAACACTGCACAATTTACTTTTTGAGATAGAAGATTGCACGCTCCAGAGTCTTGATGTCTTATAACAATGATATCCGGGTGCATAGCATTTAAAGTCATTGCTGTATCTATTAAAGTTTCACCCTTTTTAATAGCTGAATTTGTTATATTCATTGACATTACGTCAGCACCTAATCTTTTTCCGGCAAGTTCAAATGAGCTTTGAGTTCTTGTGGAAGGTTCAAAAAATAAATTAATTTGAGTTTTTCCTTTAAGAATATTTAGTTTTTTATTTTTACTTCTATTTAGTTCTATAAATTGCTGTGCTTCACTTAATATATATTTAATTTCAGAAATTTTTAAATCTTGAATACCTAAAAGATGTTTTTGATTAATTTTAATAGCTTTATTTGAGTTTATGGCCATTAAAGCTAACTCTATAGCTATATTAATTCATATAATCAAGTGTTATTTATTTAAATAATCCAAAACTCCCTGAAGTATAAAAGCAGCTGAATTTTGATCAATGTTTTTAACCCTTTTAGATACATTTAAATCTAACTGACTTGATAAATTAAAAGATGCAACTGTAGAAAGTCTCTCGTCCCATACTGTTACATTTATGTTTAATTCTTTAGATATTAAATGAATTTTGTCTTTTACCGACTGAGCAGAAGGTCCTTCAGTTCCATCCATATTCAGCGGTAGACCAAAAATAATACCTTTAATGTTATTTTCTATAATTATTTCTTTCAAGATTGAGTTAAAATTTTTAATACCTGTGTAGTCAACTGTTTTGTAAGGTGTTGCTATTTTTCTATTTTCATCACATATAGAAATACCAATTCGCTTTGAACCCATATCGATTCCTAATAGTCTGGATTTATTGTCTAATAGAACCTTTAATTCATCGATTGTGATCATATTGTAATTTTTAAATATAATGATAATTTGCCCTTAAATTAACTATCATATGACTATAGATCTTAAAACAGTAAAACACATATCTAAATTATCAAGAATTTCAATTGATGATCAAAAAGCTAAGAAATTAGAGAAAGATCTAAATTCTATATTTAAATGGATTGAACAACTTAATCAATTAAATACTGACAAAGTTGAACCATTGACTTCAATAGCAGAAACAACACTTAGATTGAGAAAAGATCAAATAGAATCTAAAAATATTAGAGAAGATATACTTAAAAATTCACCTAAAGATAATAAAGATTATTTTGTAGTGCCAAAGGTCGTAGAGTAATGACTAATTTATTAGATTTATCACTAGTTCAACTTGTAAACAGAATTAAATCTAAAGATATTTCATCAAAAGAAGTTACAGTTACATATGTAGAAAGATCAAAAAAATCAAAAAAATTAAACTCTTATATCGAAGAAACTTTTGAAAGCGCTTTTAAACAGTCTGAAAAATTTGATATGAAGCCAGATTTTAATAAAAAATTACCTGGTATACCATTTGCAATAAAAGATCTTTTTTGCACAAAAAACGTAAAAACAACAGCTAGCAGTAAAATGTTAGAAAATTTTATACCTACATATGAGTCTACTGTAACGCAAAATCTTTGGAACGAAGGAGCGATATTGTTAGGAAAGTTAAACTGTGATGAATTTGCCATGGGGTCCTCTAATGAAACTAGTAATTTTGGAAATGTTATTAGTCCAATTGATGATAATTTAGTACCCGGTGGTTCATCTGGAGGTTCGGCATCTGCCTTAGCCGCAAAACTTACACCTGCTACAATTGGAACTGACACTGGCGGATCAATAAGACAACCAGCATCTTTTACTGGAACAGTTGGTTTAAAACCTACTTATGGAAGCTGTTCAAGATATGGAATTGTTGCATTTGCATCTTCTCTTGATCAAGCAGGTCCCATGACAAGAGACGTAAAAGATTGCGCATTGTTGCTAGAAGTTATGAGTTCGTTTGACCCTAAGGACTCAACTTCAATAAATTTTAAACGGCCAAATTACTTCTCTGACCTAAATAAAAATATTAAAGGAAAAAAAATTGGTATCCCCAAAGAATATAGAGTTGATGGAATGCCTTCTGAAATTGAAAAATTATGGGAAAATGGCAAAGAATATTTAAAAGATTGTGGCGCGGAAATTATTGATATTTCTTTACCACATACAAATTACGCTTTACCGACATACTATATCGTAGCACCTGCGGAAGCATCATCCAATTTAGCTAGATATGATGGAGTAAAATATGGTTTTAGAGCTGATGGAGAAAATTTAATTGATATGTATGAAAAAACAAGGTCTCAAGGATTTGGCGATGAAGTGAAAAGAAGAATTATGATTGGTACTTACGTATTATCATCAGGTTATTATGATGCTTATTATTTAAAAGCACAGAAGGTTAGAAAGCTCATTAAAAATGATTTTGATGATGCTTTTAATAAAGTAGATGCAATTTTAACTCCATCAACACCAAGTTCAGCTTTTAAAATTGGTGATAAATCAAACGATCCGGTTTCAATGTATCTTAATGATATATTTACAGTTCCTGTAAATCTAGCAGGTCTACCTGGCATTTCTATTCCCGCAGGTTTAGATAAAAATAATTATCCACTAGGATTACAAATAATAGGAAAGCCTTTTGATGAACAAGGAATATTAGATATTGCATATTCTATGGAAGAAAAAATTAATTTTAAATTAGATATAAATGATTGGTGGATGAAATGACCAAAGATCAATATTTAATTGAAAAAAATGGTAATAAGTATGAGGTTATAATTGGTTTGGAAGTTCACGCTCAAGTTCTCTCTGAGTCTAAATTATTTTCTACATCAGCAACAATATTTGGTTCCGAACCAAATACACAAGTCAGTTTAGTTGACGCTGCCTTTCCTGGAATGCTTCCAGTTATTAATGAATTTTGTGTAAAACAAGCTGTTAAAACAGGAATTGGTTTAAATGCAAAAATTAATAAAAAATCTATATTTGATCGTAAAAATTATTTTTATGCAGACCTTCCACAAGGTTATCAAATTTCTCAATATAAAGATCCTATTGTTGGAGAAGGATCAATTGTTTTAGATTTGCCATCTGGCCATAAAAAAATTGGAATTGAAAGACTTCATTTAGAACAAGATGCAGGAAAAAGTATCCACGATATAGATCCTAGCAGCACATTAGTTGATCTAAACAGATCTGGTGTAGCACTTATGGAAATTGTTAGTAAACCAGACCTAAGATCTCCAGAGGAGGTTAATTTATATATTAAAAAATTAAGATCTATTATGAGATATTTAGGAACATGTGATGGAAATATGCAAGAAGGCTCTTTAAGAGCGGATGTTAATGTATCAGTAAGAAAGCTTGGAACTGATAAACTTGGTACACGTTGTGAAATTAAAAATGTTAATTCAATCAAATTTATGCAAATGGCAATTGAATATGAAGCAAATAGACAGGCAGAACTTTTAGAGGGTGGTAAAACAGTAGATCAAGAAACAAGATTATTTGATACAAAAAAAAATCAAACTAGATCTATGAGATCGAAAGAAGACGCGCATGATTACAGATATTTTCCTGACCCAGATCTATTGCCACTAGAGTTTGATGATGTTTTTATTGAAGATATTAAAAAAGAAATACCTGAACTGCCAGATCAAAAAAAGATGCGATTTATTGAAAAATTTAAGCTTACACCATACGAGGCAACTATTTTAGTTTCAGATTTAGATACCTCAAAATTTTTTGAAAAAGTAATTGCAAAATCTGATGTTAAGCTATCTGCAAATTGGATTACTGGAGAATTATTCGCTCTTTTAAATGAAAAAAATCTTGAAATTAACCAAAGCCCTATAAGTCCTGAGAATTTATCTAAACTAATAAACTTAATATCAGATGGTACCATTTCTGGAAAAATCGCAAAAACTATTTTTGAGATTATGTCTAAAGGTGACAAAGATCCAAATGTTATTGTTCAAGAGAAAGGATTAAAGCAAGAGAGTGATCCCAAGGCATTAGAAGATTTAATTCAAAAAGTTTTAAGTTCTAATGAAGACAAGGTTAAAGAATACAAAAATGGTAAAGATAAGTTATTTGGTTTTTTTGTTGGTCAAGTAATGAAAGAAAGTAAAGGAAAAGGAAATCCTCAAATGATCAATAAAATTTTAAAAGAAAAACTTAATGGATAAAAATATAAATATCGATCATAAATTGATCGAATATATTTTCTCATATTCTAAAAATTTACACCCAATACAGAAAGAATTAATTAAATATAATGAAAATCTAGGACATGCTAAAAGACTTCAAATATCAATCCTTCAAGCAAACTTTTTACAATTTATAATAAAAACAAGGAATATAAATTATTGTTTAGAACTAGGAACCTTTACTGGTTATAGCGCTCTTTCAATGGCATTATCTCTGGGTAAAAATGGAAAAATTCATACTATTGATATTGATAATGATAAAAATAAAATTGCAAAAAGTTTTTTTAAAAAAGCAAATGTTTTAAAAAAAATTAAAACAGAGATATCAAATGGAAAAGATGCTTTAGATAGATTAATTAAAAATAAGAAAAAATATGATTTAATTTTA
>CACFKJ010000028.1 GCA_902566805.1 uncultured Pelagibacteraceae bacterium | reverse complement strand
GGACATGCTTTTAATACATTCTTAGATAATCACTCAATTAAAGATTTTTTAAACAAACATTTTACTGGAAGAAAACGTTGGATAACGATTTCTATAATTATTTTAATATTTCTTTTTCCAATTCGTATGACTAGTACAGCTCCTGTAGAAGTAGTTGCTAAAGATCCATTTTTAATAACATCTCCATTTGACGGTGTAGTAAAAAAACTTATTGCTAACAATAATGATAAAACTAATCCTGGGGATTTATTAGTCTTACTTGAAGATATTGACTTATTAAATGAATTTAATTTAGCAAAGCAATCTCTACAAGTTGCTGAAAAAGAACTTCTCAGAACAAGACAGTCGTCATTCACTGATAATGAACAAAAATCAAGATTAGCCGAGCTTGTTGCTCAAGTAGATTTAAGAAGAGCAGAGTTAAAATCAACTGAAAGAAAGTTAAAAAATTCTAAAATATATTCTGAAAAACAGGGAGTTGTTATTGTTGATAGAAAATCAGACTGGCAAGGAAAACCCGTAGCTGTAGGTGAAAAAATATTAACAATTGCTGATCCAAATAATATAGAATTTTTAATTTGGTTACCTGTCAAAGACTCTATTGTAATTAAAGAGAATGCTGAAACTACAATTTTTTTAGATATTAATCCTATTAGTCCTTATAAAGGAAAACTTTTAAGATCAACTTATGAGCCAGAATTATCACCAGAAGAAATTTTATCTTATAAACTAGTATCTAGTTTTGATGGAAATAAAGATACTCCAAGAATAGGACTTAGAGGAACTGCTAAAGTTTATGGTCATAGAGTTGTCTTGTTTTATTATTTATTTAGAAAACCAATCACATTCGTTCGACAATTAATCGGTGTATGATTATTCCATATTTAAGAGAAGATTTAGAAATACTTAGAGGAAACAGTAGAGAAGATGGTTCACCCGCTTGGCTATTATACGATGCCTTAAGAAATAAGTACTTTACATTAGGTCTTACAGCATTTCGATTGATTAAAAATTGGATGGGCGGTGTCGATATTAAAGTTTTTGAAAAAAAAATAAATAATGAAGGTATTGAAACCAATACCAAAGAAATTGAAAATTTTATAAACTTTCTCCAACTAAACAATTTAATAGTACAACCAAGAGGTCAAAAGGCGAATGTTCTTTTACAGCAAAAAAATGCACAAAAAAAAAATTGGGCTTACTTTTTAATTCATAGCTACCTTTTTTTTAAAATTCCATTAGTAAAACCTGATGAATGGCTGGGAAAAACACTTAAGTATGTGAAAGTTCTAGGCTCAAAAAAATTTAGAAATATAATTTATATTTTGGGGTTTATTGGTATTTGTCTTGTGATCCAACAGTTTGAAGCATTTATTAATACCTTTTTATATTTTTTTTCATTTAAAGGTTTGATGTTATATTTTTTGACTTTAGTTTTTGTTAAGTCATTGCACGAGCTTGGACATGGATATGTTTCAAAATATTTTGGAAGTAGAGTTTCAGCAATTGGTATTGCTTTTTTAGTTTTTTTTCCATTTTTATATACGGACACTACTGATGCTTGGAGACTTAGAAATCATAAAGAAAGATTATTAATAAATTTTGCAGGTATATTAACTGAACTTCATCTTGCTTTAATTTCAACTTTTCTTTGGGCCATTTTACCAGATGGTGGATTAAAAAGTGTAGCTTTTTTTATCGCTACGACAAGTTGGATTTCATCATTAGCAATTAATGTAAGTCCATTTATGAGATTTGATGGATATTATGTTTTTTCTGATTGGTTAAAAGCTGAAAACTTACAACCCAGATCTTTCTCACTTGCAAGATGGCAATTAAGAGAAATATTATTTGGTTTTAATCATTCTCCTCCTGAAGATCTGAATCCATCAAGACGATGGACATTTATATTATACGCATGGCTTACTTGGGTTTATAGGTTTTTTATTTTCTTAGGAATTGCATTTTTAGTTTATCATTTTGCTTTTAAGGTTCTGGGTATTTTATTATTTGTAATTGAAATATATTGGTTTATTTTAAAACCTATCATTAACGAGGTTAAAAATTGGTATAATTTAAGATCTGAAATAAAGTTAAACCGACAAACTATTAGGCTATATTTTATTATAACCTTTTTACTATTACTATTTTTACTACCTTGGAAATCATCATTAAAAATACCAGCTGTATATGTATCTGAGCAATATACAAAAATCTATTCACCATACCCTGCTAAAGTTAAACAAATTTTTGTTAATAAAAATCAAAATGTAACAAAAGGTCAGGACTTATTAGAATTGTTTTCACCAGAGCTAGATTTAAAAATTAATAAAACAAGAAGAAAAATTCAGTTAACCAAAACAAAAATCAATAGACTTAGTAAATCAGCAGATAATTTAGATCAATATATGATACTTCAACAAAAATTAATTTCATTTAAAAATGAAATTTATGGATTAAATAAAATTAAAGCAAAATTTATTTTAAAATCACCAGTTAATGGAAAAATAAAAAATTTTAATAATTTATCAACAAATCAATGGGTTAGTAATTTAGATGAGTTATTAGGTATAGTTAAATCTGGACCTGGTAGTGTTGTTGGTTTTTTAAAAGAGGAAAATATAGATAGATTTAAAATAAATGAAAATGCTATTTTTATACCTTTAAATGGACAACATTCAAAAGTTAAACTAATTTCTGAAAGTGTAAGTCGTTCTGCAATTTCGGTTTTACCATATTTATCTTTATCGTCTCAATTTGATGGTCCAATTCCCACTAGGTCATTTGTATCGGAAGAATATGAAAATAGACCTGTGAAAGCTCATTATCAAACAAAATTTAAATTAATTAATGATGAAGAATTAATAGAATGGGAAATCCCTGGTTACGTTCATGTTGATGGCTATAGATATAGTCCAGTAATTAAATTTTTAAAAAATATATTTTCTCTTTTAGTTAGAGAAAGTAGAATTTAAATATTTATTTTTTATTGTATTAATATTATTTTTTTAAAGTCCAGCCATTTTTTTTTAATGCTTTAATTAAATTTTCTTTCATTTCATCCCTTGATGTATTTTTATCGCCTATTTTTTCAAAGAATACTGGTTCTAAACCTTTATCTTTTTTTGATTTAAAATAGTTTTTTATTGATTGTATTATTAGTTTCATTTTTCTCCTTTAGCGTTGTGTTTAAAGTCCCAGCAAGTAGAGGTAATTCTAAATCAGGACAATTTAATTATAGTATATAAAATCTTAAAGTACAAATCAACTACACTTAGAAATAAGTTAAACAAAATATAAACACACTTTTATATTAAAATTTTTAAATGTTGTGGGAAGTTCTCCTATTGGGTGTTTTACCTCTGTATATCTATAAAAAATTCATTAAATCGTTTCAAAAATTATTGAAACGAATCACAGTTAAAATATAAAAAAAAATATCAAAATTTATTAGTAATTCCTTTTAATATTAGGACCAAAATTTTGTGATATATACTATGAATATGAAACAACTAAATTACATATCCCTTTTCAGTTCAGCTGGTGTAGGTTGTTATGGTTTCAATCAAGAAAATTTTAAGTGTATATCGACCTGTGAGATAGATCCAAAAAGAATAGAGATTCAGAAAAATAATCGGATTTGTGAAGACCCCGCACAATATGTAACAGGAGATATTCAAAAAAGCGAAATACAAGACAAAATTTTTAACAATGTAAGAAGATATAAAGAAAATAATAACATTAAAGATTTAACCTTATTAATCGCTACACCACCATGCCAAGGTATTTCTGTTGCAAACCATAAGAAAAAAAATGAATTAAATAGAAACTCTTTAATTGTTGAAAGTTTTAAAATTACTAAAAAGATTAAACCAAAATTTTTTATTTATGAAAACGTTCAAAGCTTTTTAAAAACTCTTTGCACAGATATTGATGGTGAATTGATACAAATTCAAGACGCCATGAATAAAAACTTATTTCAAGATTATTTTATCTCATCAAAAGTAGTTAATCTAAAAAATTATGGTTCAAATTCAAGTAGAACAAGAACTATTGTAATAGGAGTAAGGAGAGATCAAAAAATTAACCCAGAGAGATTGTTTCCAGATACAACTGAGCCAAAAACAATTAAAGAACTAACAAAAAGCTTAGAAAAATTGAATAAATTTGGTGAGATATCAAAAGATATCTATCACTCTTTTAGATCCTACGATCAAAAAATGCTTCCATGGATTGAGAAACTTAAAGAGGGTGAAAGTGCTTTTGATAATAAAGAAAGTTTTCGTAAACCTCATCAAATTATTGATGATAAAATAGTAATTAATCAAAAAAAAAATGGTGACAAATATAAAAGAAATTTTTCAAATCAAGTTGCACCGTGTATTCACACAAGAAACGATATATTAGCTAGTCAGAATACCATTCATCCAAAGGAGAATAGAGTTTTCAGTATTAGAGAGTTAATGCGATTTATGTCTATACCTAATAATTTTAAATGGTCTGATATAAAAGAAGAAACTTTAAATTCATTAAGCCGTGAAAATAAGAAAAAGTTTTTAAAAAAGAATGAATTGAATATTAGGCGATGTATAGGGGAGGCTGTACCAACAAAAGTTTTTAATAATATTGCAAAAAAAATTAAAGATTTATCAAATATAGAAGACATTGGTTTTAAAGATAATCTTCAATCAATTAATAAGATTATTAAATTACATAATTTGACTAATTTTAATAATAAGAAAACTTTTATTAACAAATTTTACAATAAACTTGATTTAGATTTTATTATTAAAATATTAGAATTTTCTAATCCAGATAAAGAAAAAAACTCCTCTTATTTTACTGATAGCTCTCTTAGTATTGATATATTGAATAATATTCCAACACCTAAAGGGAAAATCAGAATTCTTGAACCATCCGTTGGCTCAGGAAGTTTTCTACTTCAAATGATTAAGAAATTTTCTCATTTACCATCAGTTCAAATTGATGTTTTTGATATAGATACAGAAATTTTAAGTTTATTGAAATTATTAATAAAAAAAATTAAAGTTCCTAGAAACATCAGCATTAAATATTTTAACAAAGATTTTTTAACGCACACTTTTAAAAATAATTACGATTTAGTTATTGGAAATCCTCCATTTGGTAAAATAAAGGATAAAAATACTCTAAAAAAATATAAAAAACATGGCCTAAGCATCACTAATAATCTTTTTACCTTGTTTCTAAATAAGTCTTTAAGTTTGAGTAAAAATGTTGCTCTCGTTTTACCAAAGAGTTTAATATCATCACCAGAACATGATCAGATAAGATCAAAAATTGAAAAGAAAAATATATATTCAATTTTAGATTTTGGTGAAAATGGTTTTAAGGGAGTTAAAATTGAAACAATTGGTCTTGTATTAAACGGAAAAAAAGCAAAAGATAACCAAGTTAAATTTTATAGTTATACTAATAAAAATTACGTCCTACAAAATCAAGATTATATAATAGACCCAAAATTTCCATACTGGTTACTTTATAGAGACAAGTTTTTTGATGACGTTTGTAAAAAAATGGAGTTTGGTGTTTTTAACTTTTTCAGAGATAGACAAATTACAAAAAAACATACTTTGAATAAGGGTAAAATAAGAGTTTTAAAATCCCGAAATATATCCAACAATAATATTGTTTCACTTGATGGGTATGACACCTATCTAAATGAAATAGATAGTTTTGTAGTATCTAAATATTTGAATAAGAAAAATGTATATTTAGTTCCAAACCTTACTTATTATCCAAGAGCATGTAAGCTACCAGAGAACTCAATTGTTGATGGTTCAGCGGCACTTTTATTTCCAAAAAAAGATAAAAAAATTAATAATAAACAATTAGAGTTTTTTGCTTCAAAAGAATTTACAGCTTTTTATCGTATAGCCAGAAATTTTGGAACCAGATCACTTAATATAGATAAAAATAGTGTTTTTTTCTGGGGACTAAAAAAAGCTAATTAGATAAGTTTAATTTTATGATCTCAAAACAAGAGATAGATCAACATTTATCAAATTTAGATATTAAGCTTGTAGAAAAAAAACCATTAACTTTTACTAATCAAAAAATAAAAGCTGATGTGATTGAGGTAATTGCTGAATTAATTATTAGATACATAGAAGATAATGATAACTATTTTTCCGCACCAGAACTAAGAGAAAACACTGGAAATAATGAAATAATAAGTAGAACTTTTAGCAAACCTCTAACTGATGACCCATTGGCCGCAAGAGAAATGGATAAATTTTTTAGTCAACCTTGTAGTTATCTAGCTTTCTATAAAATTTTAGAATTAAAAAAAAATAATAATAGAAATTATTATACTGTTCTAAGAAAAGATATTTTAGAATATTTAAGTAAAAATACTCTTAACTCTTTAAATTTTATTATTTCTGCCAATAAAAAGTTTGTTAATTCTAATTTAGAGTTAAAAGAACCATTCAATAAATTTTTTACAATTCAAGATAGAGAAACTTTTACAAAAGCTAAAGGTGCATTTATTAAATTTGTAAAAAAATATACTGATATAATTCAAGAATTTGAACCAAAAAGAGTATTTACACCATTCTTCAATTCATTAGCTTATGATTTAAGAAAAAAAGGAACACTAAGAGGAAGATTATCACCAAGAGCAATTGTATATTCAGAACTCAAGTACAATAGACCAAACTTTTATGATGAATCAATTGATTTACCCGTTGGTGTTACTAGACAAGAATACCTTCCTACTTATATTGCAAGTCTTAATGAGCAAGAGGGTTTAGATGCTGAGGAGAGAAGCGCCATTAGAAAGGTTAAAAGATACCACAATCAAATAAGTGAATATAGTAGATTGGAAAATGCAGTAGAAACTCATCATATGTTTACAAGAAGTAGCTTTGAGTCACTAAGGAGTTATAAAGAAAATTTAATCAATATTACTCCTGATGAACATAGGATCAAAGCTCATCCAAATTCAAATTTCGGAATTGTAGATGAGAAATTTCAAATAGAATTATTGCTAGCTAAATTGAAATCAATACTTACTGATCAAAATTTTTATGATTTAAAATTGTTTATTTTTATTTTAAATACTGGTTTTAATGAACAACTAGATGATAATACAAGTGCAGATGAAATTAAAGATTTTCTTACTAAAAGACTTAAAAATTTAAATTGAGTGATGGTGCCCCCGCACGGATTCGAACCGCGGACCTATTGATTACAAATCAATTGCTCTACCAGCTGAGCTACAAGGGCATGAGAGTTTTTTAATCTTAATTTGAATATTATCAAGTTATTTTTTTATGTTGATTTATATGATGAAATACAATTGAAGCTGAATTAGATATGTTTAAACTTTCGACATTTTGGTTTATTTCAATCTTAACTAAAAAATCAGTATATTTTTCAGTGTGTTTTTTAATCCCATAACCTTCTGAACCAAACAATAAAATATTATTTCCTTTCCAATCAACGTCGGTAAAATTTTTTTTACTATTTGCATCAAAGCCATAAACCCAATAATTCTTTTCTCTTAAATATTTTAATATTGAATTAATATTTGATACCTCAAATATATTTAAATGTTCAACACATCCGCTAGCAGACTTATACATGAGTTTACTTTCTTTTGGAAAATGTCTTTCTTTAACAATTAAACCATCAATATTAAAAGAGGCAGCACTTCTAATTATGGATCCAATATTTCTTGGATCTGTTACTTCATTTAGACAAGCAAATGTTAAATTATTTTTATTTTTTATAAATTCTTTTAAATCTAAATTTTCAAAATGTTCAATTTCAGCAACAAAACCTTGATGTAAGATACCTTCATTTTTAGAATATTTATCCAATTCCTTTTTTGTTTTAAAATAAACCTTAATATCTTTTAATAAATTTTTCTTTGGACTTTCTCTATGTATTGTCTTTTTGCTTTCTTCAGTTAAAAATAATCTTAATACCTTTCTTTTGCTATTTTTTAAGGCTTCTATTACAGTATGCTTCCCGACAATAAAAAATGATGATTTATTCATAATTATTAATGTTTTTTATACGTTTTTTTAGCACTTTTCCCTTTATTTCTCGTATTGCATTTATGCAATAAAAATATATAAAACCCCTGTTGTTTAGAGCTTTATTGAACAAGGGGACGCTTCCCCTACTTAAAGGAGGGGTACCAAAGCGGTCAAATGGGGCGGGCTGTAAACCCGTTGACTTCGGTCTTCGAAGGTTCGAATCCTTCCCCCTCCACCATTTAATAAATTTTTAAACAATTTGGAGTGACTTGGGTGTTGCGGGTGTAGTTCAATGGTAGAACGCTAGCCTTCCAAGCTGGATGTAAGGGTTCGATTCCCTTTACCCGCTCCAAAAATTATTAACAAGAAAGGTAAAGAAAAAAGGAAAAGTAATGTCAAAAGAAAAGTTCGTAAGAAATAAACCGCACTGTAACATAGGTACAATCGGTCATGTCGATCATGGTAAAACAACTTTAACTGCTGCAATAACTAAAGTGCTAGCTGAAAGCGGTGGTGCGAATTTTGTTGCTTATGATCAAATAGATAAAGCTCCTGAAGAAAAGGAGAGAGGAATTACAATTTCAACAGCACACGTTGAATATGAAACAGAAAAAAGACACTACGCTCACGTGGACTGTCCTGGACACGCTGACTATGTTAAAAACATGATTACTGGAGCAGCTCAAATGGATGGAGCGATATTAGTAGTTAATGCAGCTGATGGTCCAATGCCTCAAACTAGAGAGCATATACTTTTAGCAAGACAAGTTGGTGTTCCTGCTATAGTAGTTTATCTAAATAAAGTAGATCAAGTTCAAGATAAAGAATTGATAGAATTAGTTGAAGAAGAAATAAGAGAATTATTAACTTCATATAAATTTCCAGGAGATAAAACTCCAATTGTTAAAGGTTCAGCCCTAGCAGCAGTAGAAGGAAAAGATGAAGCGATTGGTAAAAACTCAATAATGGAACTTATGAAAGCTGTCGATGAATTTATTCCACAGCCTGACCGTCCAAAAGATAAAGCTTTTTTAATGCCAGTTGAAGATGTATTTTCTATCTCAGGCAGAGGTACTGTTGTAACAGGAAGAGTTGAATCTGGAGTAATAAAAACAGGTGAAGAAATAGAAATTGTTGGTATCAGAGAAACAAAAAAATCTGTTTGTACTGGAGTAGAAATGTTTAGAAAACTTTTAGATTCAGGTGAAGCAGGAGACAATATTGGTGTTCTTTTAAGAGGAGTTGAAAGAACTGATGTTGAAAGAGGTCAAGTTCTTTGTAAACCTGCATCTGTAACACCACATACTAAATTTGAAGCTCAGGCTTATGTATTAAAAAAAGAAGAAGGTGGAAGACATACACCTTTCTTTACTAAATACAGGCCTCAGTTTTATTTTAGAACTACTGACGTAACAGGTGAAGTAGAATTGCCATCTGGTACAGAAATGGTTATGCCAGGAGATGATGCTAAATTTACTGTTAAATTAATTACACCTATTGCTATGAGTGAAAAATTAAATTTTGCAATTAGAGAAGGTGGAAGAACTGTAGGAGCTGGAGTAGTAACTAAAATTATAGAGTAAGCTCCCATAGGAGTGTAGCTCAACTGGTAGAGCGCCGGTCTCCAAAACCGGAGGTTGAGGGTTCGAGTCCCTCCGCTCCTGCCATTAATTTTAAATGAAAGAAAAATGAAAAACCCTTTAAAATTTATTCAAGAAGTAAAACAAGAGGCTTTTAGAGTAACCTGGCCAACTGGCAAAGAAACAATCCAAGGATCATTGATGGTTATTGCTATGGCTATTGTGGCTGCTTTATTTTTTTTGTTATTAGATCAAATTTTAAAATTCTTTTTAGAAATGGTTCTTAGTATTGGTGTTTAGTTATGAAAAATTGGTATATTATTCAATCACACTCAAGCTTTGAAAACAAAGTAGCTCAATTAATTAAAGACGAGGCTGAAAAAGCTCATATTTCCGATAAAATTGAGGAAATAATTGTGCCAACTCATGACATCACAGAAGTTAAAAGAGGAAAAAGAGTTCAAAGAAAAAAAAAATATTTCCCTGGTTACGTTTTAATTAAAAGTGAAATGGATAATAATATTTATCACATGATTAAAAATATTAAAAAGGTAAGTGGTTTTTTAGGATCCAAAGGTATGCCAGTTCCAGTTTCCGATAAAGAAATTGAAAAGATTTTAGGCCATATAAAAGATGGCGTTGCTCAGCCAAAATCTAGTGTTGAATACTCTATTGGTGAAAAGGTTCAAGTTATCGATGGACCATTTGCTTCATTTAATGGTTTAGTTGAAGATATTGATGAAGAAAAAGCTAGACTTAAAGTATCAGTTTCTATATTTGGTAGACCAACACCTGTGGATTTAGAATATAATCAAGTAGAGAAGGTTAGTTAATGGCAAAAAAAGAAATTAGTGGATATGTAAAATTACAGATTAAAGGCGGTCAAGCAAACCCGGCGCCACCTGTTGGACCCGCTTTAGGTCAAAGAGGAATTAATATAATGGAATTTTGTAAAGCTTTTAATGAAAAAACTAAAAATTTTATGGGTAAACCAGTTCCAGTGGTTATAACTGTTTATAAAGATAAAAAATTTGATTTTCTTATTAAATCACCACCCGCATCACATTTTATTAAAGAAGCAGTTAAATTAAAGAGTGGTTCACAAGAACCTGGTAGAAATATAGTTGCATCAATTTCGAAAAAGCAATTGGAGGAAATTGCAAAAAAGAAAATGGAAGATTTAAACGCTCACGATCTTGAAGAAGCTTCGAAAATTATAGCCGGTTCAGCAAGATCTATGGGCATTGAGGTAAAAGATTAATGAGCTCAAAAAGATATAAAAAATTACCTGAGAATACAAAAGCTTTACCAGCGAATACGATTGATAAGTTACTTTCTGATATTAAAAAAAACTGTACTTCAAAATTTGATGAATCTATTGATTTAAATATGCAAATTAATAATAAACAAAAAAAAAATGAAATTACTATTAGAACAATTGTTAATATGCCTTCAGGAACAGGAAAAAAAGTAAAAGTTGCCGTAATATGTGAAGACACAAAAATAAATAGTGCTAAAAAAGCTGGAGCAGAAGTTGTTGGTGGTGATGATTTAATAGAAAAAATTAAAGGTGGCGATTTAAATTTTGAAAAATTAATTTGTACGCCATCAATGATGGTTAAACTTTCAAAATTAGGTAAAGTTCTTGGACCAAAAGGTCTAATGCCAAACCCTAAACTTGGAACAGTGAGTCAAGATGTTGAAAAAGCAGTAAAAGATGCGAAATCAGGACAAATAGAAATTAAAAATGATAAAGATGGTAACATTGGTTTCAGCATTGGTAAAAAATCTTTTTCAGATGATAAACTAATTAATAATTTTAATGCAGTTCTAGATACAATAGAGAAAGAAAAATCTAACAATACTGTTAAAGGTGATTTAATTAAAAATTTATTTATAACTTCAACTATGGGAGTATCTTATAAATTAAAATTACCAAAAAATATTTAATTATGATGAACAAAGAAAAAAAACAAAATTACATAAAAGAAATGACAACTCAGTTTGATAATTCTGAAGCTGTCATAGTTGCTCATTATCAAGGATTAACAGTAAAACAGCTTGATGATCTAAGAAGTCAAATGAGAAAACATGGAATTATTTTTAAAATTACTAAAAACAGAATTACGAAGCTTGCAATTGAGAAAACTAAATGTAAAGAATTATCAAATTTGTTTACTGGACCTACAGCTGTTGCATTGTCAGAAGATGCAATTACTTCTGCAAAAATATTAACAAAATTTTCTAAAGATAATAAAAACTTAAAGATTCTAGGTGGAATCATGGGAAGTGATATTTTAGATGTTGCTGGAGTCCAAAATGTAGCATCTTTACCATCTTTAGATGAAGCAAGGGCCAAAATAGTAGGTATTTTGAGATCTCCGGCACAAAAAATTGCAAGTATTTTACTTGCACCAGCTTCAAAAATCGCTATTTTAGCGCTCGAAAAATCAAAAAAATAACCTAGGAC
>CACFKJ010000027.1 GCA_902566805.1 uncultured Pelagibacteraceae bacterium | reverse complement strand
CAATCCTTACGATAATGTACCACTTCACAGAAAACTCATCGATAAGAAAAACGAAAAAATTGGTTTATTTGATTTAGGAAATCATATTTTAATTATAGGATTTATTTTATTAGTTATATTTGTTTCAATGAACGTGGATTAAAAGTGTCTATTGAAACATTAAAAAATCAAGTTTCCTCATTTAACTTCCAAAGTTATCTAAAATCATTAGTTTTATTAATGAAACCAAGAGTAATGTCTCTTGTGATATTCACTTGTGCTGTAGGTTTGTTAACTGCACCAAATACAATCCAAATGTTTGACGCTTTAATTAGTATTTTTTTTGTAACAATAGGAGCAGGCGCAGCAGGTGTATTAAATATGTGGTATGAAGCAGATCTTGATAAATTGATGACAAGAACTTGTCTTAGACCAATACCTACTGGAAAAATAAATAAAGATCACGCACTAATATTCGGAATAGCTTTATCTTTTGTTTCAATTTATGGACTTTATTATTTTTCAAACTTTTTATCAGCGTTATTACTTTTTGTGACTATAGCTTTTTATGTTTTTGTTTATACAATTTGGTTAAAGAGAAAAACACCGCAAAACATTGTTATTGGAGGCGCTTCAGGAGCATTACCACCAGTTATTGGATGGACGATTGCAACAAATTCATTAACATTTGAACCAATAACATTTTTTTTAATTATCTTTTATTGGACACCTTCTCATTTTTGGGCACTAAGTCTTTATAAAGCTGAGGATTACCAAAAAGCTAAGATCCCAATGTTGCCTATTACAAATGGAATAGAGGAAACAAAGAAAAAGATTTTTGTTTATTCTTTGTTTATGCTTCCAATAATATTTGTTCCATATTTTATAGGTTTTGTTGGCGAAGTTTTTTTAGCTACTTCTTTGTTGCTTACTCTTTATTATAATTATGTTTGTTATGATCTTTTTAAATATAAAAGAAATGAATTTGATATAAAAAAGGCAAAAAAAGTATTTGGATATTCAATTTTATATTTATTTTTAATTTTCGTATTATTCTTAATAGATAGTTTAATTTAAAAGTTGCTACTCTAAATTATTTGGTTAGAGTGTTTAATATCATAGATGAAATATATAAGTACAAGAAACAGTTCAAAAGAATATAATTTTGAACAAATTTTCATTAAAGGCTTAGCTGACGATGGAGGACTTTTTGTTCCTAAATCGTTAAAAAAATTTAATAATGATGAATTAAATAAATTAAAAAATTTAGATTATAATGGTCTATCTACTGAAATAATAAATCTGTTTTCATCAGATTTTATCTCTAAAGATGAACTTTCATCTTTAATTAAAAAATCATATTTGACGTTTAGAGAGAAAGACGTTGTTAAATTTTCTAATGTTGGAGAAATAAAATTATTAGAATTATTTCATGGCCCAACATTAGCATTTAAAGATGTTGCGATGCAATTCATTGGAAATTTATATGAGTATTACTTAAGTAAAAATGATCAAAAAATTAACATAGTTGTTGCAACTTCAGGAGATACAGGCGCGGCAGCTATTGATGCAATTAAAGGAAAATCTAATTTAAATATATTTGTTCTACACCCTAATAATAGAATTTCTTCCGTACAAAGAAAAATAATGACTACTATTGATGAAAAAAATGTTTTTAATATTGCAATAGATGGAAATTTTGATGATTGCCAGAACATAGTTAAAAGTATGTTTTATGATCTAGAGTTTTCTAAATCTATAAATATGTCTGGAGTAAACTCAATAAATTGGGCAAGAATTATTGCCCAAGCCGTTTATTATTTTTATTCATATTTCAAATTAGACCAAGAAACTATTTCTTTTTCAGTTCCAACAGGAAACTTTGGCGATGTATTTGCAGGTTACCTTGCAAAGAAAATGGGACTACCAATTGATAAACTAATTGTTGCAACAAACGAAAATGATATTTTGCACAGAGCAATCTCAAAAGGAGATTATGTATCAAAACAAGTTAAAGAAACATTGTCACCTAGTATGGATATTCAATTAGCGAGCAACTTTGAAAGATTAATTTACTATGTAAATAATTCAGATTCTAAAATAACTGCAGATATTATGAAAAAAGTTAAGCAGAATTCTTATAATATTGAAAAGAGCAATTTAGACATTATTCAAAAAGATTTTCTTTCAGAAAGCTGCAATGAAAGAGAAACTTTGGAAATAATTAAAAAAAATTATGAAGAAAATAATATAATATTAGATCCACATACTGCAGTTGGAGTAGGGGCTGCAAAAAAACTATCTTTTAACGATTGTGTAGTTTTATCAACTGCACATCCATGTAAATTCCCAGATGCTACAAATAGCGCAATAAATAAACATGAAAAATTACCTGATGAACTTCAACATGTACTAGATAAAAATGAAAACTTTCAAGTATTAAAAAACAGCACAGAGGATGTAAAAAAGTTTGTTAAAAGCAAAGTTTAAAGGGGCGTTCTGTTGCCAGGTGCCCTAAATATCAAACTATCATCATGATAAATATGAATACAATCAAAACAATTACTGGAGCAAAAAAATATTGCATATTCTAAATATTTTATAAATTTGCAGCTTCTCTAGCAATCAAATCAACTTCATTATTTAACTCATCTGTTGAATGTGCTTTTACCCAATTCCAACTTATTACAAATTCATTATTTAGAAGATCTAACTCTTCCCAAAGTTCTTTATTTTTAACTGGATGTTTGTCAGCAGTTTTCCATCCATTTTTTTTCCAATTGTGGATCCACTCTGTTATTCCTGACTTTACATATTTAGAGTCAGTAAAAATTTGAACTTTACTACCTTTGGGAATTTTCTTTAAAGCTTCAATTGGAGCAAGTAATTCCATTTGATTATTTGTAGTATTTTTTTTACTTCCTTTAATCTGAGTTTTTTTTCCATCTTCGATAATTATTGCTGCCCATCCACCATTTCCTGGATTTTCTAAACAAGAACCATCAGTATAAATTTTAATCATTTAATTATAATAATTATTAAAATTGTTAAATTGATTATGAACTTTAAGTTTTTGAATATACTCCCTTGGATTCTTTATTTTAATAATAGCACTTTTTGGAGTATTTAAATAATCATAAGTTCTTGTTAATAAATATCTTAGAGCAGCACCTCTGCATAAAATATTTAAAGATTTTTTTTCTTTATCAGATAACCTTCTTATTTTTGAATAACCTTTAATAAGATTTGATGATTTCTTCTTATTAAAAATAAATTTATTATTTTTTTTATCAAAACATAATGCATTGATACAAATAGCAATCTCATACATTAAAAAATCATTACAAGCAAAATAGAAGTCTATATATCCATGAAATTTATTTTTCTTAAAAAAAATATTATCAATAAATAAATCAGCGTGAATAATTCCATAAGGTAAATTTTTTGGCCATTTATTTTTTATTTGCAAAAAACTATTTTTCATCAAACCATCTAAACTTGGGTCTATTGTTTTAGATTTATTACCAATTCTGTTTAATAGTTTAGGCCATTCTTTTAAAGATAATGAATTTTTTCTATAAAGTTTTATTTTCTTTGACACCTTATGAAGTTTAGCTATATTTTTTCCAATTTCATAACAGTTATTTGGATTTAATTTTAATTTATCTTTCCCCTCAACAAACGAAACAATAGATGCTGTTTTATTTTTAATTTTAATTAAAAAACTTCCTTTTTTATTTTTTTGAGGTCTTGGACAGTTAATTTTATTTTTACTTAACTTATCCATTAAATTCATAAAAAAAGGTAAATCTTTTGTTTGAACTCTTTTTTCAAAAAGGGTTAGTATGAATTTTTTATTATTAGTTTTTAAAAGATAATTAGTATTTTCAATTCCTTTTTTAATACCTTTAAAATAAATTATTTTTCCTAAATTATACTTTTTCTCAATAGATCGAATATCTTTTGGAAAAATTTTTGTGTAAATTGCCATCTAGTTTAATTTTCCTGGAACTTTGAAAGTTATATCTTCTTTCACAATCTCTATCTCATCTATTGATAAATTAAACTGTTTTTTTAAATCTTCGATAAATTTTTCTACTAATATTTCTGGCGCAGATGCTCCAGATGAAATACCTATAGTTTCACATTTTGAGATTTCATCAATAGGGACTTTGCTATCAGAATGAATAAGAATAGAATTTTCACAGCCTGATTTATTAGCAACTTCTACAAGTCTAACAGAATTTGATGAATTTCTACTTCCAATAACAAAAAACATATCACATTGAGGTGCTATTTTTTTAACTGCAGCCTGACGATTAGTAGTTGCATAACAAATGTCTTCTTTCTTGGGTTCTTGAATTTCTGGAAATCTTTTTTTTAAAGTTTCTACAATTTCTTTTGTATCATCCACAGACAGAGTAGTTTGTGTAACATAAGCTAATTTATTATTATTTTTTTTTGTATAATTTTTTGCATCTTCAATATTTTCAATAAGATCTATTTTATCTTCCGGTAATTGACCCATTGTACCTATAACCTCAGGATGATTTTTGTGACCTATTAATAGAACATGTACATCACTTTTATTTAAGTTTTCTGCTTCTCTATGAACTTTTGATACTAAAGGACAAGTGGCATCAACAAATTCCATATTAAGTTTAGATGCTTCTTCCGGAACAGACTTTGGCACTCCATGAGCAGAAAATATTACAGGCCTACTTTTATCTTCGATCTCGCTTAATTCTTCAACAAATATTGCTCCAATATTTTTTAAACTTTCTACAACATGTTTATTATGTACAATTTCATGACGAACATAGACAGGAGATCCGTACTTATCTATACTTTTTTTTACTATTTCAATAGCTCTATCAACCCCAGCACAAAATCCTCTAGGAGCAGCTAATAAAACTTTTAAATTTTTATTTTTCATTTTTTTCAATAAGATATTCAAGCAATATATGTGGAAAAGTTAAAGACGCCAATCCAATAAAAATTAGTTTATATATTGTTTCATCTATAACAAATAAATTATTTAAATAATAAAAAGAAATTACATAAATCACTACTGTCGCAATTGTTAAAGGTAAAGCTTTTTTAATAAACATAAAAGCTCCTCTTTTGAAGTTTTTACTTAGTTCAAATATCAAAGAAAACGAATGTCTTAAAGAATGAAGGAAGCAAAAATAAATTGTAAAAGCTAAAATTGGACTAAGAAAGAAATTTAAGATTAAAATAGATATAAAGTCCATCATTATTAAAGATTTAAAATCGCTTTCTTGATTTAATGATAATGCAATATTTGATGAAAAACTTAGAAACAAAATTGAATATAAAAATATATGATTTATTCCAAAAATTGAAATATCAAAGTTTAATAGCTTAAAAATATCTGCAGTATCCTGAAAATTAAACAGTAAAGGTGAAATAATAATTATTGATCCTTTAAGTGTAAAAAGTAAATTTATAAAAAAACTTTTCTTTTTAACTAAAAAATCAGTGTCTTCTTTACCAAAATGGTAACATGCAACAACTAAAAAAATTGTTAATGTTAATGTTGGTATTAATATCCAACATAAAATTACAAATAAACTTAATGTTATATATCCAATGTAAAAAACAAATATACTTTTAAATTTTAAAATTTTAAGTAATTTTTTTCCTTTTAAATTATCCAGTGCACCATGAGATATTCCAATAGATAAAATTAAAAAAAAACATAAAATTAAAAAATCTTTATTTTTTAAAAATTCTAATGCAGATAAAATTATACATATATTAAAAAAAAATAAAGAATGGTAAAAGTTTAATTTTTTAATCATTTTCTATCTTGTAAATAATTCTTTTATGAATATCAATTTTGGCATTTTTAAAATAATTGATAAATCCTCTAAAATATTACTTTTATTTGATAAAAATTTTATAACTGTTTTCGAAGATCCTTTAAACATATCAAAAAAAATTTTAGGCATTTTGTCTGGATTATTCTTAACCACATTTAAAAAAATTTTATCAAGAAACTGATATTTTTTTCCTATATGGTAAATTTTTAAATTTTCGATTTTTTCAATATTATTTTTTATAAATTTACTATGCTCCTGAATATTTAGAAAAGTATAACCTGTACTTAGTCTTGTCATTCCTCCTGCTGACCCGATATTTATTTTATTTTTTTCAGTTTTATTTAATGGATAGAACAAAGGTATTGCGCCTTCTTCTTGATAATTTATTTTGTAATTATTTATTTTAAGAGTTTCTTTGATGTATTTTTCCAACTGAGCATCATAGTTATTTATTGTTTTATCTTTCATATTAGATAACCAAGTTGTTTCTATTAAAGCCTTATTTTTTGAAAAAGGAAGGGTATAAAAAAAGTGAACATTATCTTTTTGATCACAATCAAAGTCCATTAGATTAAAAATTTCATCATCAAAAATTTCTCTTGAAGTTTCAATTTCTATACCTTTAAAATGTTGCCAAAGATTTGAAAAATTACTGTTTTTTGATGGAATGCTATTAAATATAAAAGCATTATCTAAGTTTAATTGATCTGAACTTTTAAAAAATTGTATATTTTTATTCTTTTTTAATTGATCTAGAATTTTATTATAAAACAACCCACTATCAATTGTTTGATAAGGGTATTCTTTATTATGAATTTCTACAGAACCTATTTTAGAATTAACAGAAAAATTATTCCAGCTTTTGATTACACAGTCTTCAAAGTTATGATCTAATACTTTCCAAAAAGACCATGTTTTATCTCTTTTATAACTATCCCTAGTTTCAACAATTGCTAATGTTTTATCATTTAATTTTTTATTTATATCTAGCTCATAAGCAAGCGATAAACCTGCACAACCTCCACCTAGAATAATAAAATCAAAGTCTTTCATCTAAATTTATTTCTTCTTTAATGATATTATATTCGTTTGTTCTTTGATGACTTTCTACGTCTATAAAAAATAGTATTATCAAATCCCAAAATGAAAAGATTGTTTGAAATACTTTTCCAAATGAATTTACATAAATTTTTCCTGATTTCTGGTAAGTTTCCATATTTCTTTTTTGAATTATCTTTCTTCCGATTTGTCTATAAACTCTTCTAGCAACAATAATTGCAAATCTAAATTTAAATGGGATTTTCTTTATAGAGCTAAATGAGCTATCATAAAACATATCTGCTAGCTTAATTGTTGCTTCTATACTTTCAAAATCAGGTTTAATATATTGTCTATTCATTTTCTGGTCTTCGATTACATCTCTTGCAATATTTGTAAGTTGCATTGCGATACCCAAATCTATAGCACCTTTTAGTGCTCTAGTTTCATTGACATTTAGTATTTTAGCCATCATCAAACCAACTGTTCCGGCCACTCTATAAGAATAAATTAATAAATCTTTTACTGATATAAATTTTATTTTTCTTTTTAAATCTGATTCCACACCCTCGATTAAATCATTTATTATTATTCTTTTAATTTTATTATTATGAGCAAGAACACTCATATCATCAACAATCGTTATATATTCATTTTTATTAATTGCTTGTTTTTCCTCATTATTTAACTGATCAGCATTATTAAAATAATTTTTAATTTCATTAAATTTTTTTGTTTTAACTGTTAAATCTCTTCCCTCATCTACAACGTTGTCCAATATTCTACAAAATGAATATAATTTAGAACAATCGTTATAAATTATTTTTGGTAAAAAAAATCCCGCCCAATTAAATGATTTAGCATAATCAGCAAGATAGTTTTTTTCAGTCATTAAATTATTTTATCCAAAACTTTAGCAGATGATAAAACTCCTGGCACTCCTGCACCAGGATGAGTCCCAGCCCCCACAAAGTAAAGTCCATCGTATATTTCTGACTTGTTATGAAATCTAAAGTAGGCAGATTGAGAAAATTTTGGTTGAATAGAAAATCCTGATCCAAATTTTGTATTAAGTTCTTTTTCAAAATAATTGGGGGTTAAATAAAAATCCTCCACAATATTTTCCTTAAGATTTGGCATGAGATCTTTCTCCATTTTTTTTATAACTAAATCTTTCAATTTTTTTCCCTCAACATCCCAATTAGTATTTGATTGGTTATTAGGAACTGGAACAAGAACATAGAAACAGTCGTGTCCCTCAGGAGCCATAGATTTGTCAGTAGCTGACGGCCTATGAAGATAATAGCTAATATCATTGTTTAATTTTTTCTTATCAAATATGTCATTTAAATGTTCTTTGTACTTGTTTCCAAATTTAATTGTATGGTGTTCAATGTTGTTATAAGTTTTTTTAGTTCCAAAGTAGTAGACGAATAATCCCATAGAATACTCCATTCTACTTTTTTTCCATTTAAATAAAAAAGAACTATTATTATTTTTATTTAATAAATTTTCGTATACAGCTGGTGGGTCAGCATTACATATAATGTTTTGTGCATTTATGTTTTGCTCATTGCTAAGCTTAACACCTTTAATTTTTTTATTTTCTAAATTTATTTTTGTTACTTCTTGACCTTTTAATATTTTAATTCCAACTTCGTTCATTAATTTTTCTAAGCCACTAATAATATTACCTGTTCCTCCCATGGAATAATGAATTCCCCATTTTTTTTCTAAATATAAAATTAATCCATATATCGATGTGGTAGTAAAAGGATTTCCTCCAACAAGAAGTGGGTGCATACTTAACATTCTTCTTAATTTTTCATCTTTTACATAAGAAGAAACAAGTGAATAAACTGATTTATAACTTTTAAGATTTATTAAAGAAGGAAATTGTTTAAGCATAAAAAATGGTTTATCAAATGGAACGTCCGCTAATTCTAGGAAACCTTTTTCAAATATTTTTTTTGTAAATTTAACTAAATTCTCATATCCCTTAACATCTTTTTTATTTATTTTTTCTATTTGTTTTTTCATTTGCTCTTCATTTCCTGAATAATCAAATTTTGTACCATCTTCAAAAACAAACCTATACCAGGTGTTTAGTGGGGTTAATTTAATATAATCTTTTGGATTTTTATTAAACATTTCGAAAAGTTCATTAATTAAATATGGAGCCGTAATTACTGTTGGTCCGGCATCAAATTTAAATCCATTTTTTTTGAATACCCTAGCTCTACCACCAAGATCTTCATGTTTTTCTATTAGTGTAACATTGTATTTCTTTGCTCTTAATCTAAGAGCGGCAGCTATACCTCCAAACCCAGAACCTATAACAACTGTATCCATATTAATTAATTTATCTTATTTTGAAAAAAAGTAACGAAATTATCTAATTATAATTATGAATTGATTTTTTTAAGTGCGTCTTTTGTTTCTTGCAAATTTTTATCAAATAAAGCGTCTAATTTAGATTTATCTACAGATGTTGAAATAATTTTTTTTACTGCATCAACACTTATTTTTATTGATGCATCCTTTATATCTTTAATTGCCGCATCTTTCATTTGAGTAATTTTAGTCTGAGCTAGATTCTTTTTTATTTCAGCCGATTTATGGAATTTATCATTCATTTCTATTATAAGTCTTTCACTATCTTTTTTTGCTTCATCTAAAATTTTTTTACTTTCAGAGTTCGCTGTATCCAACTTATTTTGTGCATTATCTAATAATGTTTTTGTCTCATTTCTTAGTTTCTCACTTTCCCCAATTTCATTTTTGATGTCCGAGATCATTTTTGAAAGCAGTTCATTAATTTTTTGAGGAATCTTAAAATACACTAGAGCACCAAAAAAAATTACAAAAGAAACTGCTACCCAAAACGTTGCATCAAACGCCATAGTATTTTCCTCTATTTTTTTTTGATAAGTCTTCGACAATTGCAGAAATACTACTATTATTTACTTCCATACCTATTAATTGTTTTACCAAATCATTCGAGGTTTCAATTGCAATTCGATTAATTTTTTCGGGAGCATTATTTTTTAGATCTAAAATTTCCTTTTCTGCAATTTTAACTTCTTCATTAATTTCATTTTCTAAAGCCTCCCTTTTTTTATTTATATCTTCAAAGATTTTCTTTCTAGCTTGGTTTAAAAGATTTTTAGCTTTAGTTCTGCTATCCAAAATAATTTTTTCAAACTCTTTAATCTTAATTTCGCTGTCTTTTCTCTGCTTTTCAGCTGTTTCGATATTTTCTAAAATTTGTGATTTTCTTGCTTCTAAGTTACTACTTATTTTTGGTAGTATGAACTTTGATAAAACAACATACAAAATACCAAAAGTTAATACTAACCAAAATATTTGAGAAAACCAAAATTCTGGATTAAGTTGAGGCATACCTCCACTCTCTGCACTTTGTACATTTTGAAAAAGCACAAAGTAAATTAAAAAGTTTTGAAAAATTATTTTTTTTAACATCAATTAAAATGCAAATAAAATAATTAATGCAACAACTAATCCAAATAATCCTGTTGCTTCAGCAAGTGCAAATCCCAAAAGTAAATTTGGAAATTGTTTCTGAGCTGCAGATGGATTTCTCATAGCACCAGAAAGGTAATTTCCAAAAATAATACCTATTCCAACTCCTGCGCCTGCCAATGCTATTGCTGCAAGGCCTGCTCCAATCATTTTTGCTGCTTCTAATTCCATTATGTCCTCCTTTTTTTTAATGGTGTAAATTTAGTGCATCATTTAAATAGATGCACGTTAATATTGCAAAAACATATGCTTGCAGAAAAGCAACTAATATCTCCAAACCAGTTAATGCAACCGAAAAACTTAGTGGAAGCCATCCACCAATTATTCCAAGGCTTACAACAAAGCCACCGAATACTTTCATCATTGTATGACCAGCCATCATATTTGCAAACAATCTTACTGATAAACTTATTGGTCTACTTAAATAAGAGATAATTTCGATTACTACTATAAGTGGTAATAAAATCATGGGAACACCACTTGGCACGAAAAGTTTAAGATACCCAAACCCATGTTTAATAAACCCAATAACCGTTACCCCAATAAATATAAATGCTGCTAATACAAAAGTTACAATGATATGACTTGTAACAGTAAAAGAATATGGAATCATACCAAACATGTTACAAAATAATACAAACATAAATAACGAAAATATAAATGCAAAGTATGGTTTTGCTTTTGAGCCGGCAGTATCACTAATCATTTTTGAAACAAACGAATAACTTAATTCAGCAAGTAACTGAATTTTGCTTGGTACCAAAGAATTTTTTTTTGATCCTAAATTGAATATTATTAGTATTGCAACTGAACTAATTACCATGAACAAACTAGCATTAGTAAATGATATATCTATATCACCTAATTTAATTTCTGGGCCAATTCTGTGTACGTTGAATTGGTACATTGGATTTGCTGCCATTTTATAATCTACTTTTGCATATTTTTCGCAGTTTTGATTACATTAACTATTCCAGCAACCACACCTACAAAAAAAAATATTAAAATTAACCAGGGTTTAGTACCAAACCAATTGTCTAAAATAAACCCAATAATTGTCCCAACTAGCACCGCAGCCACTAGTTCGGTACTCATTTTAAAGGCTAATCCTAGTTTTGAGGAGGATTGGCTATTTTTTTCTAAATTTTTTTTATCATATTTTTTTTTTGCAATTTCTAGGCGAGTTTTTATTGTGTCTTTTGGCATTGTTTTTTGCTAAGCAACCATACTTTCAGCTTTTTGCAAATCAACGGCGACTAGCTGACTAATACCTTTTTCTGGCATAGTAACTCCATAAAGTCTATCCATTTTAGACATAGTAAGTGCATGATGAGTAACAATTATAAATCTTGTTGAAGTAATTTTTGTTAATTCCTCAAGCAAATTACAAAATCTTGTTACGTTTGCGTCATCTAAAGGAGCGTCAACTTCATCTAAAACACAAATCGGTGATGGGTTAGTTAAAAATACAGCAAATATTAATGATAACGCTGTTAAAGCCTGTTCTCCTCCAGATAACAAAGTTATGGATTGCAATCTTTTACCAGGAGGGCTTACTAACATTTCTAAACCTGCATCTAATGGATCATCAGAGTCAACTAATTCTAATTTTGCATTTCCACCATTAAATAATTTTGTGTAAACTTCATTAAATTTTCTATTTACTTTCTCAAAAGCTTCTAAAAGTCTTTCTCTTCCTTTTTGATTAAGTTCATTTATGCTTTCTTTAAGTTTAATTATTGCTGTAACTAGATCTTGTCTATCTTTTTCCATTTTTTTAATTTCACTTTGATATTTATTTGTTTCCTCATCTGCTCTTAAATTTACAGAACCAAGTTTATCTCTATCTCTTTTTTTTGCATCTAATAACTCTTCTTGTGTTACAGAATCAGGAAACTCTTCTTCCTTGTCAAGGTTAGAAAATTCAAGAAGATTGTTTTCATTTAAATTTAGTTCATCTTGAACTCTATCAAGCAAATCTTCTCTTCTTTTTTTTAATCCATCAATCGTTGCTCCTGAGCTCGCTTTCCTTTCTCTTATTTCTATTGAGCTCTCTTTTGTAGTGTCAAGCTCATTTCTAAGCTCATTAATTTTGTTATCAATTTGTTCAATAATTTTTTCATTATCATTTCTCTCATGTTCTGAAATTCTTAAATTTTCAGATACCTGACCCTTTTTTTCTGCTTGTGTTTGAGGTTGTTTTTCTAAACTTTCAAGCTTAGAGGTTTGTTTTCTTTTTCTGTCATTAAGTTCATTAATCATTTTTTCTGAATTTATAAGAAGATTTTTCCAACTTTCTATTTCTTTTTCTATAGAATTTATTCTTTCATTTCTTTTTACAGATTCTTTTTTTATATTTTGATTTTTGCTAAAG
>CACFKJ010000026.1 GCA_902566805.1 uncultured Pelagibacteraceae bacterium | reverse complement strand
TATTTATAGGTTTATTATTAAAAATATATTCAATTTCATATGAATTAATTAACTCATTGTATATATTGTCATTTTGATTTTTTTCTTCTAAAGACATAAAGTAAAGAATGCAGTTAAAATTATTAAAATTTTTTTTTATTCTCTGTCTGATTTTATACCATTCAGCATCAATTTCTAAAGCTGCTATTTCAAATAATTTCAACCAGAAGTATTTATCAAATTATTTTTCAGGTTTATTGTCTTATGGCAATCAAGATATTGATCAAGCATTGAATTTTTTTGAAAAATCTAAATTTTTGATTACAAAACATCCAAATTATTTAAGACAATATATATTTACTTTAATTCTTAATGGACAGGTTAAAAAAGCTGTCAGGCAAGTCAATTTTCGTAAAAATACTGAAAGCTCAGATTTTTTTGAGGCATACCTGCTTATAGCACTAGATAATTTTTCTAAAAAAGATTTTAAACAAAATCAAAAATTATTTGAAGAATTTAACTTTGATGATACCGAAGATCCATTTGAGTTTATTATTTTTCAAATATTAGAAAGCTACAACCACCTTTTTTTAAATAGAGAAATTAAAGAAATTGATAAAAATTATGGAAATTTAAGTTTAATAACATCTGCCTTTCAAAATTGTTATCTAAGCCCGGAGTCGTCTCAGTCCAATTTTATTGATTTAATTAATTCAGATACTGGAGATTATTCTAGATACTTATTTTTTTACTTAAATAATATAATTAAAACAAGAGATTATAATTATGCAAAGGAAATTTCATCTACAATAGAACTTTTGAGTAGTAGCTTATTAATTGCTCAATCAAAAATGTGGATTGATAATTCTGATTATTTAAAATTTGAAAAATATTTTTCTTGTAAAAATGAAAATGACATTTTATCAGAATTTTTCTTTCTTATTTCAAATTTATACTCATCTGACGATCTTTATGAAAAATCAAACTTTTATTTAAATATATCAAATTATTTAAATCCAAAATTTTATTTTAATCTATCTCTTCTCGCAGAAAATTATTATTTAGTCGATGATCATAAAAGACTTAAACAAATTTTAAAAACCTTTGATAAAGAAGATGAGATTTATTATTGGTATAAACACAAAAAACTCACTCAAATAATTTCTGCTAAAGAAAATGATAGTAAAGCTCTAAGATTTATTGAAAATAAATTTAAAGATTATAAAAATCCCTCCACAAAAGTAATTTATGATATGGCTAATATTTATAAGAGGTCTAAAGAGTACGAAAAAGCTATCAAATATTATACAATAATCCTCTCAATGCTTAATAAAGATTCTAAAGAATACGCAGACATACTTTATAAAAGAGGAGGTGCCTATGAAAGAATTAAAGACCATAAAAATTCTGATAAGGATTTATTATTATCACTTGAGATAAATCCAGATGAACCATATGTACTCAACTATCTTGCTTATAGTTGGTTGGAAAGAAATTATAAAATTAGTCAATCTATGGATATGTTGTTGGTTGCTTATAAGCAAAGAAAAAATGATCCTTATATAATTGATTCTGTTGGATGGGCATATTATTTAACAGGAGATTATGAAAATGCAGAAAAATATATTCTTCAAGCTGTAAAAATTATGCCTGATGATCCTATAGTGAATGATCATTATGGAGATATACTTTGGAAACTTAATCGAAAAATTCAAGCTAAATATTTTTGGAAAAATGCATATAATTTAGAAGAGACTGATCAAGAATTACGAAAAAAAATTAAAAGAAAATTATTAAAAGGTTTAGAAAAAACATAGATTATGAGAGAGGATACAATAAGATCCTTTGCAAAAATAAACTTATCTTTAGGAGTTTTGGGAAAATATAATAAAAATTTTCATCGTATTGAAACTTTAGTTTCCTTTATTGATTTAAATGATTGTATAAAAATTAAAAATATAAATCAAAAAAACCATAAAGTAGTTTTTGATGGGAAATTTTCAAAAAAAATATATAAAAAAAATACAGTTACAAAACTTCTAAGTATTTTAGATAAAAAAAATCTTTTAAATAGTAAAAAATATAAAATTAGAATAAAAAAAAATATACCCATAGAGGCTGGGCTTGGAGGAGGATCTATGAATGCTTCCTCACTATTAAATTACTTCTTATCTAAAAATAAAAAAAAACTAGCTCAAAATCAATTACTAGAAATATGTAACGAAATTGGGTCAGATGTAATTTTAGGACTTAAGAAAAAAAATTCTATCTTGCTAGGAGATGGGAAGCTAATAAGATCTAAATCTAAATTAAAATTATATACTTTGATGCTTAAACCAAATTTTGGATGTTCAACCAAAATGCTTTACAAAAAAGTAAAGAAATATTCTAAACCACTTTTAAAAAAAAACCATGCGAATTTTAGTATTAAAAAATTATCAAATTTAAATAATGATTTAGAAATTGTTGCTTTTAAAAAATATCCAGTTTTGAAAAGAATAAAAGAAACAATGAAAACATTGCCTAAAGTATCTTTCGTAAAAATGACAGGTTCTGGGTCTTGTATAATTGCTTTCTTTAACACAAAAAAAGCCTCATTAAATGGGGCTAAAATATTAAAAAAAAAATATAAAAACTATTGGTGTATTTTATCTAAAACTATATAAAGCTTTTTTTTTGTGTTATATGAAAATAATTTTGGGGCGTAGCCAAGTGGTAAGGCAGCGGTTTTTGGTACCGCCATTCCTAGGTTCGAATCCTAGCGCCCCAGCCAAATATGATAAACATAATAAATAAAATATTTAAAAATACAAAGAATCTAAATAATCATAGCTCATCTTTTAATGACTTAAGAAAAAATTATAAAACTGAAAAAATATTTAATTCTGTATCTAAATATTCTGAACATAGTGAAGTTAGGTACGTTGGAGGGTGTGTAAGAAAAATACTTAATAAAGAAAAAGTAGATGATATAGACTTAGCAACTAATCTTAATCCAAATGAAATAACTAATTTATTGAATGAAAATAATATAAATTATTTTGATACAGGAATAGAACATGGAACAATAACCGCTGTATTAGATGATAATAACTTTGAAATAACCTCTCTAAGAAAAGACATATTAACAGATGGTAGACATGCCAAGGTAGAATTCTCTGATAGTTGGACTGACGATTCCGCTAGAAGAGATTTTACGATAAATGCAATTTATGCTGACATTCACGGTAATTTATTTGATCCTCATGACGGAAAAAAGGATTTGGAGAAAGGAGTGATTAAATTTATTGGTGAACCAGAAAAAAGAATTAAAGAAGATTATTTAAGAATATTGAGATATATTAGGTTTTATCTTAACTACAGCAAAAAGGACCATGAAACTGAAGTTAAGAGAACAATAAAGCAAAACTTATCTGGCATAAAAAAAATTTCAAAAGAGAGATTATTAGCAGAGCTCAAAAAATTAGTACAATCAGAAGGATTTTTAAAAATAAATAAGGATCCTTTTTGTTTAGAGGTTATTTTACTAATTTTTCCTGAACTAAAAAACTTGAACTTATTTAAAAATTTAAGTCCACATGCTCTGAGTCTTTATGATTCAAAAAGTTTTATTTTTTTAATTTCTTTAATGATAATTGACGACACTGATAATGTTGATTATTTTATCTATAAATACAATTTGTCCAATCATGATAAGAGTAAAATAATTTTCTTAAAAAAAATATTTTCTACTAAAAATAGTATTGAGGATTTTTCTGAAAAAAACCTTTGGAAAGTATTATATTTAAACGATAAAGAAAGATTAATTGATATGATTGATTTTAAAATATTTAGATCAAAAAAAATTGATAAGAAACTTTTAAATTTAAAAAAATTTTTTCAAGATAAAGAAAAACCAATTTTTCCTGTGAAGGCAAAACATTTACAAGATGAATATAAGTTAAAAGAGGGTATTGAATTGGGTAAAAAATTAAAAGATATAGAAAATATGTGGATTAATAATAGTTTTAAAATTACAAATGAAGAAATTAAAAAAATTGTAATTGGTTAAATATATTTTACATCAATTATTTCAAAATTTTTAACTCCTGCCGGTGTGTTTATTTCAACTAGATCTTTTTTATTTTTACCTATCAATCCTTTTCCAATTGGAGATTTGAAATATATTAATTTTTGTTTAAGATCAGCTTCATCTTTGCCCACAATTTTATAATCAATTTTTTCATTAGTATCTAAATTTTGTAGATAAACTGTTGATCCAAAAATAACTTTACCATCATTACTTAACTTAGTTACATCAATAACATTTGCTCTTGCGATGATATCTTCTACTTCTTGTATTCTTCCTTCATTATGGGATTGTTGCTCTTTAGCAGCATGATATTCAGCATTTTCTTTTAAATCTCCATGAGATCTAGCTTCAGAAATTGCAGCAACTATTTCTGGACGTTTTTTTTCTTTTAAAAAAACCAATTCTTTTTTTAATTTTTCTAATCCAATAACTGTTATAGGTTCTTTTTCCATTATCTATTTCCACTTCGCGGTTGGAGGTAGAGACATTAATATAGCATCTACATTTCCCCCAGTTTGTAAACCGAATTTTGTTCCTCTATCATATAATAAATTAAACTCAACATACCTTCCTCTTTTTTGATACTGAACTTCCTTTTCTTTTTTTATCCATCTTTTTTTATTTTTATTTTTTATAGTGTCTTCAAAAACTTTTTTAAATGTTATTCCTACATCTCTTATGAACAAAAAGTCCTTTTTCCAATTATTTTTTTTATAATCAAAAAAAATTCCTCCTATACCTCTAGACTCTTTTCTGTGTGGTAAATAAAAATATTTATCACACCAATTTTTATATTTTTTATAATAATTTTTGTTATGTCTATTGCAGCATTGTTTTATTTGATTATGAAACCATTTTTTATATTTTTTATCATCAAAACAAGGAGTTACATCAATACCTCCACCAAACCAACCATGAGAAGTATATATATATCTTGTATTAAAATGCATTGCTGGAACATGGGGATTTTTCATATGCATCACGACTGAAATTCCAGAGGCCCAAAATTTAGAACTGTTTTTTGTGCCAGGAATTTTATTTTTAAATTCTTTAGAAAATTTACCATAAACTTCTGAAAAATTTACACCTACTTTATCAAATGTTTTACCATTTTTTAAAATTCTATACTCTCCACCTCCTTCGTCTTTAATTTTATTTCTATGCCAATTTGTTGATACAAATCTAACTTTATTTTTTTCTATTTTTTCAATTTCAAGACAAATCATATCTTGTAAAATTTTAAACCAGTCTCTAGCCAATTTTTTTTTTAATTCTTCATTCATTTATATTCTATTATTTTGCCTTAAATTTTCTGTTAAAACTATTGCAACTGATGTTGATAAATTTAAAGATCTTTTGTCATTTTGAATTGGAATTTTTAATCTTTCATCAACTACGTCATGAACTTTTTTAGGAACTCCAGCACTCTCTCTACCAAATAAAAGTGTATCGTTAGATTTAAAACTAAACTTTGTATATGATTTTTTTGCTTTAGTGGTAAGCAGAATTACCCTTTGATTTTTTTTTATCTCAAAAAAATCTTCAGAGCTTTTATAAAATATAATTTTTTCCATATCTAAATAGTCCATTACAACTCTTTTAAATCTTTTATCAGAAAATAAAAATCCACAGGGCTCTATTATTTCGAGTATTGCCCCAAGACAAAAACAGGTTCTAATAATAGAGGCTGTATTTTGCGGAATATCAGGCTCATATAGTGCAATTTTGGGCCCAATATTGTTGTTTTCATGTGTCATTCTTACCATAGAAATAAATCTTTTTTATCAATATTAAATCATATATTTAGACATAAATAACAAATAAAATTATAAATGGCGGAACAAAAAAAATCAAAAAGAAGAGATTTTATTTTCACAGCATCATATGCACTTGGAGCCGTAGGCGTAGGAGCAACAGTTTGGCCCTTAATTGATCAGATGAATCCTGATGCATCTGTTAAAGCTCTAGCTAGTACGGAAGTAGATATAAGTTCAATTGAAAGAGGTCAATCAATTACTGTATTGTGGAGAGGTAAACCAGTTTTTATTAGAAGAAGAACAGAAGAAGAAATAGCAAAAGCGAAGGAAGTTAATCTAAAAGATTTAAAACATCCTGAAAAAGATGAAGACAGAGCAAAAAATCCCGAATGGTTAGTTATGTTAGGAGTTTGTACACATTTAGGATGCGTACCTTTGGGTGATAAAGGAGAATATGGAGGTTGGTTTTGTCCTTGCCATGGATCTCATTATGATACTTCGGGAAGAATTAGAAAAGGTCCAGCGCCTACAAATATGGAAGTCCCAAAATACGAATTTGTTAATAATAATACAATAAAAATTGGATAAAAAATGAGTGATCATGAATATACTCCAAAGTCTAAATTAGGTAAATGGTTTAATGATCGTTTACCAATCTTAACACTCGGAAATCATCTAACGGAATATCCAACGCCAAAGAATTTAAATTATTGGTGGACGTTTGGAGGAATTTTAACCTTTTGTTTGATTACACAAATAGTAACGGGAATTATTCTTGGTATGCATTATGTTGCTCATGCTGATTTAGCTTTTAAAAGTGTTGAACACATAATGAGAGACGTAAATTATGGTTGGTTAATTAGATATGTACATGCGAATGGTGCATCGATGTTTTTTTTAGCGGTTTATATTCATATATTTAGATCCTTGTATTATGGATCTTATAAATCACCTAGAGAAGTAATTTGGATAATCGGAATGATAATTTACTTTCTAATGATGGCCACTGCTTTTATGGGTTATGTACTTCCATGGGGCCAGATGAGTTTTTGGGGAGCTACAGTTATTACTAACTTATTTAGTGCAATTCCAATTTTTGGTGAAGCTATAACAAACTGGCTTTGGGGAGGCTATTCAGTTGATAATCCTACTCTTACTAGATTCTTTAGCTTGCATTATTTACTTCCATTTCTTATTTTAGGTTTAGTAGTTCTTCATATCTGGGCCTTACATGTTCCTGGAAATAATAATCCAATTGGAATTGATATAAAGAAACCTTCAAATGACACAGTTCCCTTTCATCCATATATAGTAATTAAAGATTTATTTGCGTTACTTATTTTTTTAATAATATTCGCGTTTTTTGTATTTTTCTCTCCTAATATTTTAGGTCATGCGGATAATTATATAGAGGCAAACCCAATGATTACTCCAGCACACATTGTTCCAGAATGGTATCTGTTACCTTTTTATGCAATTTTAAGATCTGTGCCTGATAAACTTTTAGGAGTAATAGCAATGTTTGCAGCAATTTTTGTACTTGTTATATTACCATGGTTAGATACTTCAAAAGTAAGATCTGCTATTTTTAGGCCAATATATAAACAGTTCTATTGGTTTTTAGTCGCTGATGTTTTAATTTTAGGTTACATGGGTGCAATGCCAGCTGAAGGTACATATTTATTGATTGCGAGAGTTGCAACAGCTTATTACTTCTTACACTTTTTATTTATTCTTCCCTTTTTAGGAAAAAGGGAAAAAACATTAGATATTCCATTAAGTATTACTGAACCCGTCCTTGGGGGTAGTGTTAATCCAGCAATGACAAAAAATATAAAAGATAAAGTATGATAAAAATTTTTAAAACTATTTTAGTTGTAATTTTTATTAGCACGATCAGTTCTTTTTCAAATGCGGCAGGTGAGAGTGAGAAGCCTTTAAGTCCAGGTTGGAGTTTTAAAGGATTTTTTGGAACTTTTGATAGAGCATCCCTTCAAAGAGGATATCAAGTATATACTGAGGTCTGTTCTGCATGTCATTCTATGAAATATTTAAGTTACAGAAATTTAGGAGAGCCTGGAGGACCTGGTTTTTCAAAGGAACAAGTGAAAATAATAGCATCACAATTTGAGGTAACTGATGGCCCTAATAGTGATGGAGATATGTTTACAAGACCTGCAAGACCTTCTGATAAATTTGTAAGTCCTTATCCTAATGATCAAGCTGCAACAGCTGCAAATGGTGGAGCCTATCCTCCTGATATGTCCGTTTTAGTTAAAGCAAGATCTGGTGGTGCAGACTACATATATTCACTTTTGGTTGGATATGAGGATCCTCCAGAAGGAATAACGTTAGACGACGGAGTTTATTACAATAAATATATGGCAGGTAATAAAATTAAAATGTCAAATCCTTTATCGGATGGAATAGTTGAATACTCAGATGGTACAGAAGCTACCATAGACCAAATGTCCAGAGATGTTGTTACTTTTTTATCTTGGGCAGCTGAGCCACATATGGAAGCAAGACATAAAACAGGTTTTAGAGCAATAATTTACTTAATAATAATTACAATATTAGTTTATTTCGCAATGAAGAAGATTTGGTCACGTGTTGAAACGAAAGTTTAAAATATCACCATCTTTAACTATATAATCTTTTCCTTCTAATCTCATCTTGCCATTATTTTTAGAATTTAACCAACCTTCATTTTCAACAAAATCTTTGAAAGATATTGTTTCAGCTCTTATAAATCCTTTTTCAAAATCTGTATGTATTTCACCAGCAGCTTTTGGCGCAGCACAATTTTTATTTATTGTCCACGCTCTAGATTCTTCAGGTCCTGATGTAAAAAAAGTATTTAAATTTAACAAATTATAACCTTTTCTAATAAGTTTATTTAAACCATCTTCTTTAAGATTAATCATTTTCATGTAATTTTCTCTCTCAGATCCATTCAATTGATTTAACTGATTTTCAATATCTGCAGAAATTATTAAAGTATCTTTTTCTCCATATTTTGAAATAAAGTTTTCAGTATAATTATTACCATTTGAAACACTCTGTTCATCGACATTGCAAACGAAAAGTCTTGGTTTAATTGACAATAAACCACTTGAGTTTATTTCTTTTTTTTCAAATTTTTCATAAATTATATTCAAGCTTTTGTCTTCGTTTATACATTCTAAGGCAGTTTCAAGTAAATTTATTTGATCTTCAGTTAAATTTTTTTTATTTTTTTTATCTAATCTTTTTTGTATAGACTCTAAATCAGCTAATCTCATTTCAGTTTCTATTATTTCTAAATCTCTTACAGGATCAACATTAGCATTTACATTTTGAATATCTGAAGAATCAAAACATCTTATCATGTGGATAATGGCATCTACTTCTCTAATATGAGATAAGAATTTATTTCCTAAACCCTCACCCTTGGAAGCACCTTTAACTAAACCAGCAATATCAACAAATGAAATAGTTGTATAAATTTTTTTTTTTGATTTCGAAATTTTTGATAATTTATCTAATCTTTCGTCAACTACCGGAACCAGACCAATATTCGGATCAATTGTGCAAAAAGGAAAATTAGCAGCTTGAGCTTTACTTGAATTAGTTAGTGCATTAAATAAAGTCGACTTTCCTACATTAGGCAAACCTACAATACCGCACTTAAATCCCATTTATTTATTGTTCACGGTACTTGAAAATAAATCTAATTTTTTATCAAGTAAAATTGATATTGAATTAATTATATTGCTTACAATTTTATCAAGTTCTTTTTTTTCATCTTCATTAAAATTATTTAATACATAGTCTGAAGTAGACATTTTAGGACCAGGTTTGCCAATTCCAATTCTTACTCTTGAGTAATCTTTTCCAATAAATTTATCTATAGACTCAATTCCATTATGACCTGCGCTTGATCCTCCAAATTTTGTTTTTATTTTCCCTATATCTACATCAAGATCATCGTGAAAAACAATCACATCTTCAGCATCAATTTTAAAATACTCAATTAATTCTCTTATGCAAATACCTGAGTTGTTCATAAAAGTTAAAGGTTTAATTGCATAAATCTTTTTGTTTTCTATATCGCCTGTAGTTAACAAGCCTTTAAATTTAGGTTTTTGTTTTGAAAGAGTAAATTTTTTATTTATAGCGTCAATAATTTTAAAACCTATATTGTGTCTATTATCTTGGCTGTCGGGAGTTGGGTTGCCTAGCCCTACAAACAGTATCATAAAATATTTAATATTTGAAAATTATCACTTAAAATTATTTTTTTTCAGCTGGGGCTTTTTCTTCTTTAGTCTTATCAGCTTTACCTTTTTCTTCTTTGTCGCCCTCTGCCGTTTTATCAGTAGTTTCCGTAGCTGCCGCTTCCGCTCCTTCGGTTGCTCCTTCAGCACCCTCAGCTCCTTCTTCTGCAATAGCTTTTTCAGGCTCTTTAAATACTGTAGGAGCCGCTACTGTAGCTACCACAAAATCTCTTCCTTGAATTGTTGGCTTAACATTTTCAGGTAATTTAATAGAGGAAATTTTTATACTTGTTCCAATCTCAAGTCCTTGCAAATCCACAACAAGCTCATTTGGAATATTTTCAGTTGGACATTTAAGTTCGACTTTTCTTCTAACAATGTTTAACACTCCTCCCTTTTTTAATCCTGGGGAATCTTCAGCATTTATAAACTTAACTGGTATTTCTAATATTATTCTTCCACCTTTAACTATTCTTAAAAAATCAATATGAATTGGATCATCAGTTATTGGATCGAAAGATATATCTCTTGGTAAAACACTAATTTGTTTACCTCCCACATTTAAAGTTATCATATTTGACAAAAAATTTTCTTGATCTATTAAATTTTTTATTTGTTTTTTCGATAATGAAATTTTTTGATTTTCCTCAGTTCCTCCATAAATTATTGCAGGTACATCGCCCTTTTGTCTTAAGGAATTTATATCACCTTTTGTTTTTGAATTTCTTATTACTGCTTCTAATGATTTCATAAAGACTGGTTTTTTAGCTTAAGAATCTAAATTTTACAAGGAAATTATTTAAATAAATCAGATACAGAAGTAGAATTTGAAATACGTTTAATAGCTTCAGCTAATAAGTTGGATATTGTTAATACCTCAATATTCTTAGCCTTTTTTATCTTACTATTATTATCTATTGTATCAGTAATTACTAAATTTTTTATTTTTGATTTTTTTATTTTATTTACAGCCTCACCACTCAAAACTCCATGAGTAATATAAACGTGCACTTCTTTTGCTCCTCTTTCTATTAAAGCTTGTGCAGCGTTTACAATTGTTCCTCCAGAGTCAATTATATCATCAACTATAATACAGGTTTTTCCATTTACATTTCCTATTACATTCATTACTTGAGATTTTCCTGGTGTTGGTCTTCTTTTATCTATTATCGAAATTCCAACATCTAATTTTCGTGCTAAGGCTCGTGTTCTCTCAACCCCACCAACGTCTGGAGCTACACAAATTAAATTTTTTTTGTTTAATTTTTTTTTAACGTGTCTTGCAAATATAGGTGTAGCGAATAAGTTATCAACTGGTATATCAAAAAATCCTTGAATTTGTCCTGCATGTAAATCAACAGTTACTATTCTATCTGCACCAGCTTTAGTTATTAAATTAGAAACTAGTTTTGCAGATATAGATGTTCTTGGAGCAACTTTACGGTCCTGTCTTGCATATCCAAAATAAGGTATTACCGCAGTAATATTTTTTGCAGATGATCTTTTAAGAGCATCAATGCATAATAAAAGCTCCATTAAATTATCGTTAGCTGGGGCCGAACTAGATTGAATTAAAAATATACTATTACCTCTTATGTTTTCATTTATTTCAATATAAATCTCACCATCAGCGAATTTTCTAATGCTAGAGTGGACTAATTTTGTTTTTAACTGTTTTGATATTTTTTGACTGAGGCTTTTATTACTATTTCCTGTAAGAAGCTTCATTTTATGAAAAACTTATTTAATCATAATTAAAGAAATATTTCTACCATAATCGTGATTATTTTTTTTTGATCTTCTAGAACTAAAAAAGTTATTTTTATTAGTATATGTATCTTTTTTAATTATTTCAATATTTTTGACTCCTAAATCTTTTAGCTGACCCTTAATATAGTCTCTTAGACTAAAAAATATTCTTTTTCTTATAGTTTTAAAGTATTTTCTATTTTTATTATTTTGTTTAGCAAATTTTGCTTTAAAATCTCTTCCTACTTCATAGTTTTTCTGAGCAATAGAAGGTCCTATTACAAAATATAAGCTACTTAAATCTGATCCTTTTTTTAAAAGATATTTTACAACTCTTACAACAATTTTTTTATAAGCACCCCTCCAACCTGCGTGCACTGCTCCGATAATATTTTTTTTTTTATCATAAAATAAAATTGGCGCACAATCCGCTGTAAGAATTCCAATTGCTAAACCGGGAACTTTTGTAATTAAGCCATCCCCTGCTAATTTTTTCTTTGATTTCTTTTTACAGAAATAAAATTTATTACTATGTATCTGATTTAATAATATTAAACTTGATAGTTTACAGCCTATTTTGTTTGATACAATTCTAAGATTTTTGGTAACATTTTTTCTTTTATCATTAGAGCCATATCCACAATTTAAACTTTTATAAATTCCTTTAGAACATCCACCTTTACTATTAAAGAAAGCATGTGAAATGTTATTAAATTGCCTCAGTTTTTTTGCGTAAATCATTTCATTCCTAAATTGAAGTTATTACTTTTATTAGTTGCCAAAAGTACTTTAAAAGTAGTTCCCATTTCATTTTTACCTATCAATTTTTGTAAACGATAAAATAAATCTGCTTTTTTTGAGAAAATCATATTTTTTGCTACTATTTCAGCTCTTTCTAAAATTCCCAGTCTTTTTAAAAAATTTCTTTGAGTTGTTGATCCAGCTACATTTAATTCAAAATTTTTTAAAATTTTTTTTATCAAATTAAAATTTATATCATAGGTAATATCCGAATTTCCCAAATCATTAAAATTTTGTTTTATTTTATGCTTTTGTATAATTTTAAGACTATCAGACATTTTCCAATTGAAATTACCATAGTCTATTATT
>CACFKJ010000025.1 GCA_902566805.1 uncultured Pelagibacteraceae bacterium | reverse complement strand
CTACCTTTGGCTGATATTGCGGCTAAAACAAGTGCAACTGAAGCTCTTAGAAGATCAAAAAAAATGATTAAAGTAATTAAAGCAAAATCTAATTATTTAAAAAAACTAATTCTTTTTTTAGAAAAAAGGAGAGAAAAGGAAGGGCAAGAAAATAAAATAGTAAAAAAAATTTTACAAGATATAAAAAAAAATAAAATAAAAGCAGTCAAAAAATATGAAATAAAATTTAGCAAAAATAGAAAGATAAAACCCTCAAAGAAAATAATTAATGAAACAATTAAAAAACTTGATCCAAAAGTCAAAAAAGCAATAGATTTTGCTTATAAAAGAATATTTAAATTTCACTCACAGCAAAATAAAAGTTTAAAAAATATTTATTTCAAAGATAAATATAGAAATATATTAGAGTATAGAAATTTACCAATTGACTCAGTTGGAATATATGTTCCTGGTAATTTACCTTCCACTTTATTAATGAATTCAATTCCAGCTAAACTTGCAAAAGTTAAAAGGATAGTTCTTGCAACTCCAAATATTGATGGCAAATTAAATCCAGCAGTTCTTTATGCTGCAAAAAAAGTAGGAATAAAAGAGATTTATTCTTTTGGAGGTGCTCAAGCCATAGGAAGTTTAGCGTATATTCAAAAAGTTAATAAAATAGTTGGACCAGGGAATAAGTTTGTTTCAGAAGCTAAAAGACAATTGTCTGGAAAAGTAATAGGTACCGAGTCAATGTTTGCTGGGCCATCTGAAATTTGTGTACTAGCCGATAAGTATTCAAATATAAATCAAATAGCAACTTCACTTGTTTCTCAAGCTGAGCATGATTATGATAGTCAGTGTATACTTATTACAAAATATGAAAGTATAATAAAAAAAGTAATAACTAAAATTAAAATAATTTTAAAAAATTTGCCTAGAAAAAAAATAGCAACATCATCCTTAAAAAAAAACGGTCTTATTTTATTAGTCAATAACGATAAACAAATTATCGATTCAATTAATACAATAAGTACTGAACATTTAGAATTATTAGTTAAGAATTATAACAAATATTCAAATAAAATTTATAATGCTGGAAGTATTTGTAATGGAGAGTATTCTCCAATGTGTTTAAGTGATTTTACCGTAGGGACAAACCATGTATTGCCCACAGCAGGGTCTGCAAGATTCAGTTCAGGCTTAAATATTAATGAGTTTATTAAAAAAATCTCTGTTGTAACACTTAGTAAATTAGGGGTAGAAAAAATTTCTAATCCAGCTATAACTCTTTCCGAGTTTGAACAATTATATGGTCACACTCTAAGTATTAAATCTAGAATAAGGAAAGGTTAAATTTGGCAAAACAGGATACACTTGAGTTTAAAGGTAAAGTCATTGATCTTTTACCAAATGCGATGTTTAGGGTCCAATTGGAAAATAATCACATTGTTACAGCTCACACAGCAGGTAAGCTTAGAAAAAATAGAATTCGAGTTTTGCAAGGAGATAATGTTACTGTAGAAGTTACTCCTTATGATCTTACCAAAGGAAGAATTATATTCAGATTTTAAAGGCCTTGTAGCTCAGTAGTAGAGCAGTACCCTGAAAAGGTATGTGTCGTAAGTGCGATTCTTACCAAGGCCACCACTATATTAAAGCAATTTACTTCACTATAAAGCTTGCAATAAATTTTAAAATAAATTAACAAGGGCCAAGCTAAATTTTAGCTTAAGTAAACTAAACAAAGAAAGAGTAATAATGAGTCTAAAAGGTAAAGTAAAATGGTTCAATGGTAAAAAAGGTTATGGTTTCATTGAACGTGAAGATAAAGAAAAAGATGTTTTCGTACATGCTTCAGCTGTAAGAGAAGCAGGTTTAAGATATTTAAACGAAGGTGACGAACTTACATTTGAAGTTGAAGACGGAGAAAAAGGTCCTGCCGCAGTAAAACTGCAAAAAACCTCTTAATTCTAATTCAATCAGTTTGTATAGGGATTTTTAAAGTTTTTTAATTAAGCTTTATTTATTCCTATACAATTCTCTCTTGCATTTAAAAAAATAGATGTTATTTACAACGCAATGATTAAAAACGTTATAACAACAAAAAATACTCACAGACACCATTTTCATGCTGGCTGCAAGCTAGCTATTTAATCATTTTAAATTTAATTTTATCCACATTTAGTATAAAACAATAAGAGGAGCACGAGTAGCTCAGCTGGTTAGAGCAGCGGTTTGTGGAACCGAAGGTCGGCAGTTCGAATCTGCCCTCGTGTACCAAAAAATGCAAAAAGAAAAAAAATTAAAACCTTCTAAAGAATTGCCATCAGGTTTTATAGATAGACAAGAAAAAGAACTATTAATACGAGACTTTGTAATATCTAATATTAAAGAGGTAATGATCAAATATGGATTTCAATATCTAGAAACACCAAGTTTCGAGTATACGGATAGTATTGGCAAATTTTTACCTGATAAGGAAAGACCAGGTGAAGGAGTGTTTTCTTTTGAAGATGAAAATAAATGGATTTCACTTAGATATGATCTTACTGCACCCTTAGCGAGATATGTTGCAAAAAATTATAACGAAATTCCAAAACCTTTTAAACGTTATCAGTTAGGAACTGTTTGGAGAAATGAAAAACCTGGACCTGGAAGATATAGAGAATTTCTTCAGTTTGACGCAGATTATGTTGGAACAAATAATCTACAGGCTGATGCAGAACTTTGCGTATTAATTTCTGAAATATTAGAAAGATGTGGATTAGATAAATCTGACTATATAGTAAAAATTTCTTCTAGAAAGTTTACAGATAATCTATTCAAAAAATTAAATATTATTTCTGATGAACAAAAAACAAATACTCTACGTGCTCTTGATAAAATTGATAGACTTGGATGGAATGAAGTACAGAAATTATTAGGCGAAGGTAGAAAAGATAAGTCAGGAGATTATACAAAAGGTGCAAACTTAAAAAAAGATCAGATTCAAATAATAGAAAAAACTTTAAAAAATAATGAACCAGATACCGAAGATGTATTAGAAATTATAAATATATTTAATGCATATAACTTTAAAAATTATAAGTTTGATCCATCAATTATAAGAGGATTAGAGTATTATACAGGTCCTATTTTTGAGGTTAATTTAAATTTTGAGGTAAAAAATTTAAAAGGACAAAATATTCAGTTTGGTTCTATAGGTGGCGGAGGTAGATACGACAATCTTGTAAGCAACTTTGGGAATCTTGACTACCCAGCGACTGGAATATCAGTAGGTTTAGACAGACTCGTTTTTGCTTTAATGCAAAAAAAAGATTTCAATTTAAAATCTACAAGACCAATCATGATTTGTGTATTTGATAAAAATAACACTAAGCAATATGTAGAAATACTGAATAAACTTAGAAAGGCAAATATCAGCTCAGAAATTTATCCAGGCGATGGAAAATTAAAAAAACAAATGGAGTATGCAAACAAAATAGAATGTTTTGGAGTGATATTTTATGGCGAAGATGAAATTAAAAAAGGTGAAGTAAAATTTAGAAATCTTAAAACAGGTGAAGAAACATCTATAAGAGTTGAAAATTTAACAAATGAAATCAAAAAACTTATCTGAAAAAATCCTTAGATTAATAAAGTCTAAAGGATTTAATAATATTGAATTAGATCCAGTTATAGAAACAAAATATATTTTGCAAAGATCGGGAGAGAATTTTAAAAGATTATTATTTTCATTTTATGATCTAAATGGAAAAGAATTGTGCCTTAGGCCAGATCTAACAATTTCTTCAGTTTTAAGATTTGTTCAAAATAAATCAAATAAAAAACAAAAAGTTTTTTATAGTGGAGAGGCTTTTAGAAAAACTTACAGAAAAAAAGACTCTATAATTAAAAACCAAATTGGTTTCGAGATATTAGGCTCAAAAGATAAACAAAAAGAAGATAAGGAAATTATAGATACTTCAGTAAAAATTTTAAAAAGTAGTGGTTTTAAAAAGGGAGTTTTAAAAATTGGCAATGTTGAATTATTCAATCTATTAATCAACAAACTTAATATTCCAAGAAGATGGAAAAATAGATTAAAAAGATATTATTGGAACGAAAGCTATTTTAATGAACTTTTAAAAAGATTAGAAACAAACTTAGATATTGATCCTGTTTTTGTTGAAATAGATAAATCAAGATATTTAAAAATGAGAAAACTTGAAAATTCCAAAGAAATTGCAGGAAGGAGTTATAAAGAAATATTAGATCGATTTGATATGAAGATAAAAGATCCCAGGAGATCTTCATCAGGCAAAATTAATACAAAAATTATTAAAGAATTTTTAAAAATAAAATGTGAATTGAAAAATGCACCTAAAGTTTTAAATAAATTTTTTCAAAAATATGGACTTAGCATATATGTTGGTAAGGAATTTTTTCCACTAAGTAACATAAACAAAAAGAATTTAAGAGTAGAATTTATAACATCAACTGGAAGAGATGTAGAATTATATAGTTCAATGATTTTTTCAATAGAAGTAAAAAAAGGAAAAAAATTTAAGAATTTTATTTCAGGTGGAAGATATGATGAATTAACAAGTAACTTGGGTTTTAGAAAAGTTTTAGCAGCTGGAGCAGCTGTCAATATGAGCGTTTATGAATAAGAATACTATCAATATAGGTCTACCATCCAAAGGTAGATTAAAAAATGACACATTAAATATTTTTAAAAAAAAAAAATTAAGAATTTATTCTGAAAGAGGGGAAAGAGATTTATTTGGGTATGTAAAAAAATCCAATGTAAAAATTATATATCTTCATGCAAGAGAATGTATAGAACAATTATCTTTAGGAAATATTGATATTGGTTTTTCTGGCATAGACCTACTAAAAGAAAGTGAAATTAATATTCAAAATAAAATTAAAGTTATAAAAAAATATGAATTTGGCAAGGCAAACCTTGTCCTTGCAATACCTGATCTATGGATAGATGTACAAACTTTACTAGACTTAGACGAGGTTGCAGATGAGTTTAAAAAAAAGAAAAAAAAACTTTTAAGAGTTGCAACAAAATATCCTAATTTAACTAGACAATTTTTGTATTCAAAAGGTGTAACTCAATTTCAAATTGTAAAAAGCTTAGGAAGTACTGAAGTAGCTCCATTTACAGGCACTTCAGAAATTATTTCGGATATAACAAGTACAGGAGCAACATTAAAAGCTAATAACCTAAGGATATTGAAAGATGGTGAGATCTTGAAATCACAAGCTTGCTTAATGCAATCTAAACTATCAAATAAAAAAAATGGAATTAAAAAAATAATCAGCTTACTTTCTAAATAATGACTAATGAAGTTGCTTTCTGATTAATCACGTATATCTTAAGAATCATGGACAGTTTATTAATAATATTAGTTGGTGTTTTAATAGGAATTAGCCTAGTTATTTTGTACTTTCAGCTCAAGGCCAAACCTAAGCAAGAGGACAATCCTACTGAAAAAATCCAGGAAGAAATAAATAACCTAAAAGATTCATTTAATCAGTCGTTTGGATCTATGTCTAAAGATATTGCTAGAGATTTTAGCGCTTCTTTTGGAACTATGACTAAAGAAATAGCAAAAGACATGTCGGGTGCCTTAACTAAAGTTGATGAAAAAGTTCTAAATTTTAATCAACAAGTTGAGATTTTAAATAAAAGCCAGGAGGGGATTTCTAAGATCTTAGCTGGAGTTAAAAAATATGGAACTCTTGCTGAATTTAGTTTGGCATCTTTACTAAAAGATTTATTACCGGCCTCTCAATTCATATCAAATGCTAAGATGAAAGAGGATACTTCAGAAAATGTAGAATTTGCCATCAAGCTTCAAGGAGATGTTTTAGTTCCGGTAGATAGTCATTTTCCAGTAGAAAGATTTAAAGCAATAGATGATGCTCATCAGGCAGATGATAAAAAAGCAATGGCAGATGCGAGAACAAAATTAGCTAAAGCTTTCAAAGATAAAGCTAAAAGTGTGAATGAAAAATATATCGTTCCACCAAAAACTACAGATTTTGGAATTGTGTACGCGCCAACTGAAAGTTTATATAAAGAATTAACTGACTACCAAGATCCTAGTACTAAAGAATTACTAACTCAAGAATTAATGAAAAAGTATAAAATTGTAATAATGGGTCCAAATACTCTTTCAGCTTATTTGCAATCATTACATATGGGATTTCAGTCATTAAAAGTCCAAAAGGGTGCAACAGAAATTTATAATCACTTAAAAACAATCAGCACAAGATTTGCAAAGCATTTTGACAATGTAATTGTACTTCGAAAAAAATTAGAAGAAGCAATGAAAGTTGTAGATACCTTTGGCACAGATGCGAGATCAATCACCAGAACTTTAGAAAATATAAAAGATCCCGAGCAAGTTGAAAAAGCTGTTAAAACCGAGAACGTAGAAAAATTTGTCGATCACTCAAAACAACTTAAAAATTAATTTCATTTTCAAATTAAATACATTTATAAGTGACACAATGAAGTGGAATAATAAATTTAATTATCCAAAATCATCAAGATCCATTGAAAATGGCATGAGAAAATATTTATTTGGCGATGAAAAATTGCCAAGTGTGACTTCTATTTTACAAGCAACCAAGTCAGAGGAAGATAAAGCAGCATTAGAAAATTGGAAACAGCGCGTTGGTATTCATCAAGCAAATAAAATTAAAACTGAAGCTTCCAGCAGAGGTACTTCAATGCATTCTTATATAGAGGATTTTTTAAGAGGAAGAATTAATGACAGTTTTTTTGAAAGTAATGAACAATATAAAAATATGGCTAAAGAAATAATAGATAAAGGTATTAAAGGAAAATTAGAGGAAATATATGGAATGGAAACAACACTATATTATCCAGAGAAATATGCTGGCACGGCAGATCTTATAGGAGTTTATCAAGAAAAAGAAGCTATTATAGACTTTAAACAAGCAAATAAACCAAAAAAAGTTGATTACATTCAAGATTATTTTTTACAATTGGGCGCATATTCCTTAGCGCACAATGTTGTCTACAAAACAAATATTACTTCAGGAGTGATATTATTATGTACTGTAGATAATTTATTTCAAGATTTTAAAATTGAAGGAGCAGAATTGCTCATGTATCAAAATTTATTTTTAGGAAGAGTAAAAAAATTTAACGAAATGAAAAATATAAGTTGACTTTAATTTATAAATGCCTACATAAGATAACACTAACTAAAAGCTACTTGTTTAGATGCGAATTGTTTAGTCTTCAACAAAATAATCTAAACATCCATCAAAACATAGCTTTTTAAAGGATAATTAATATATGAATTTAGCTATATGGGATATCGAGTCTTCAAGTGCTAGCACCGATTTTGGGAGTATAATTGAAATTGGCGGGGTATTAGTTGATGAAAACTTTAAAGAAAAAGACAGATTCAATTTTAGATGTAGATTGCCTGAAGGTGAAATTCCACAAGCAATGGCATTAATTGTTAATAAAACAAGCATTAAGCAATTAACCCAAGGAAATTTAAGTCATTATCAAATGCTTTCTGAAGTGGAAAAAACTTTCAAGAAATGGAGTCCGGCAATATTCCTAGGATGGTCAAATATAGGATTTGATGATGAAATGATTAGGAAAGAATTTTTTAAAGGTATTAGATATCCTTATATTACTAACGCATCTCCAAATAAAAGACATGATGGTATTAATATTGCTAGAGCCGCATATGCAGTAGATCCTTCAGTTTTGGAAACAGAAATAAATGAAAAGAATAATCCAGTATTTAAATTGGAATCGCTTGCACGTATGCAAGGACTAGATTCAAGCGACGCCCATAGCGCACTTACCGATGCCACCTTAACTGCAAATATTTTAAGTATAATTAAAAAAAGACAACCAAGCACTTGGGATATGTTTTTAAGAACTGCAAACAAATTAGATACGGAAACAATATTTAAAAAAGAAGAAATATTTAGCTTAAATGAATATTTTTATGGAAAATCAAGATTATATCTATGCGCCCCTCTGCACCCAAAACATTGTATTCATCCTGTTTATAACTGGGGGCAATGTGTGGACATTAGGGTTGATATTGAGCCTATATTAAATATGTCGATCAATGAGTTAAAAGTAGAGATGAAAAAAACTCCAAAATTCTTAAGAACTATTAGATCAAATAAAGCCCCTATAATATTAGGTGCAGAATATGCAATGAAAGCAGAACCTTACAATGCAATGGATCCAAATTTGATTAAAAAAAGAGCAAAATTAGTCAGGGATAATGAAAAATTTTCTCAAAATATCCTTACAGCACTTAGAGAAATAGCAGAAGAAAAAGAGCAATCTAAATCACAAGAAGATATATATGCGGAAGAAAGCATTTATAATAAATTTACTTCCAATAAAGATACAGCACTTTTCCCCGCATGGCATGCTGCATCTTGGAAAGATAAGTTGAAATTATTAGATAAATTTGACGATGAAAGACTCGTGGGCTTTGGTAAAAAAATAATTTTTCAAGAATCTCCAGAGGTATTACCACTCGATATGTTGAAATCTATAAAAAGATCTATTTCTAAAAGAATTTTAAGTGAAAAATTTGAAAAATGGTGGACTGTTTCAGCATGCTATAATGAAATTGATACACTTAGAGATAAATATTCAAATGAAAATGATCAAGAAAAATTAAAATTTTTGGATGAACTTAATTCTCATGTAATGTCAATACAAAAAAAATATGAAAATTCTTAATGTGGATAATTTAAATTATTTTTTTTTTAGAGTTGAATTAATTTAATAAAATTATATAAAAGATTCATGGCAACAGTAAATGTAACAGATGAAAATTTTGAGACGGAAGTCATTAAAGCTGGAAAACCAGTTATAGTTGACTTTTGGGCCGAATGGTGTGGACCATGTAAACAAATTGCTCCAACATTAGAAGAAATTTCTAATGAAATGGCAAATGAAGTTGTAATTGCTAAACATAATATTGATAACGAACCAAATACCCCGACAAAATATGGAATCCGTGGAATTCCAACGATGCTACTTTTTTCTGGTGGAGAATTAAAAGCTACTAAAGTAGGAGCTACTACAAAATCAAATATTGTTGCTTGGATAAAAGAAAATATTTAATTTAAATTTAAAACTTCTCCAGCAAGATATAAAGATCCGGTAATAATAATTATATCATTATTTTTTAAATCAATTGATTGAATTGCCTCTTTAACTGATTTTTTATAATTAATTTTTTTAAAATTTTTTAATTTTTTCATTAAAATCTCACCATTAATAGCATTAGGTTGATTTGGAATATCTACTGTGGTTAAAGAAGATATTTTATCTTTAAAATAACTAATATACTCAATATGATCTTTATTATTCATCATTCCTAAAATTATATGCTTATTACATTTTAGAGAATTTAAATGTTTACTTAATACACTGGCACCAAGAGGATTGTGAGATCCATCAATATAAATTTTATTATTTTTTACTAAATTTTTCAATTTTCCATTTTTTATCTCAGAGAATCTTGCAATACTTTTAATATTTTTTATTCCATTTATAATATTTTGGTCAGAAATATTTATTTCTTCAATATTTCTTATAGTTGCTATAGCTGTTGACACATTAGATAATTGAAATTCGCCCTCCAAATTTGGCAGTGGAAGTTTAAGTCCTCCATATTTATCTTCATAATAAAAGAATCCATTTTCATTTAAAGAATAATTAAAATCATTGCCAAATACTGACTTTTTTGAAGAATTTTCTTTAATTGAATCTTTTATTTTATTTAATACTTCGTTTGAACTTTGTTTTGAAACAATAATTTTTGATGTTAAAAGAGATGAAGTTTTTTCAAATATTATTTGATCTATTGTTTGTTTATTTTTTGGTAGCCAGTCCAGATGATCTAAACCAATAGCTGTTATAACACTTGATAAATTTGATTTAATAATAGAACATGCATCTGCTCTGTGAAATAAACCACTTTCTAAAAGGTTAATATTATTTTTGAAGTTTTTAGCGTTATAAAAATAAGCAGCTGTTAATACTTCAAAAAAAGTAATAGGATCACCTGCGTTGATATCCTCTACTTCGACCAGTAATTTTGCTAGATTTTCATCAGATATTTGTCCATCATTGTATACGAATCTTTCATTAATTTTTTGTAAATGTGGGCTTGTGTAAATATTACAATTTATATTAGCATCTTTAAGTATAGCTCTAATTGCTTGAATAGTAGAATATTTTCCATTTGTTCCAATTACAGATATGTATTTTAAATTATCTTGGCAATTTCCAAGTTTTTTGCAGAGCTTCTTAATTCGATCTAAACTTAAGTCTATTTCTTTAGGATGCAGCTTTTGTAAACGATTCAATATTTTCTGAAGTTTCATTTTTTGTCTCAGAACTTACATCAGAATTTTTCTTTAGCAATATAGATAACAATAGACCTATTTGATTTTTCAAATCTTTTCTATGCACAACTTTATCAACAAAACCATGTTTTTGAACAAATTCCGCTGTTTGAAAATCAGGGCTAAGTTCTTCTTTAACTGTCGCTTGAATAACTCTTTTTCCAGCAAAAGCTATCATACAGCCAGGTTCTGCAAAATGGACATCACCGAGCATTGCAAATGAGGCAGTTATTCCACCTGCTGTTGGATCTGTAAAACATACTATGTAAGGTAAATTATTTTTTTTAAGCTCATTAATTGCAACTGTAGTTCTTGTCATATTTGCAAGCGCTATAGGTGACTCGAACATTCTTTGTCCTCCTCCACAAGGGAAAAATATAAAAGGAGTTTTATTATCAATTGCATATTGTGCACCGTATAGTATTGCCTCACCTTCCGCAGCACCAACAGATCCACCTATAAAGCCAAAATTTATTGCACCAGCAGTAATTGATATACCATTTATTTGACCTTTGGCTATCATAACTGCACAGTTTTGTTTTGTTTTTTTTCTAGCGTCTTTAATTCTGTCTTTATAAGATTTTGTATCATTCCAATTCAAAGGATCTTCGATTGGGGAGGGTGTCTCAAGTATTTCATAATTATTTTTCCCAAAAAAATAATCAAATCTTTGTCTACAACTTATTCTATGATGTTTTCCACAAGAATTACAAACCCAAAAATTTTCTTCTAGTTCTTTTTTTAAAACTGGGCCTTTGCAGCAACTAGTCCAATCAGAATTTTCTATGTCGTGTTTAGACGGCCTTTTTTTTAAAATCTTTTTTATTTTTTCACCAAATTTAAGAGTTCTTTTTAACCAATTCATATTATTTTATTTTTAAGTTTTTTTACGATCTTCACTACATTTGTGACAGGATTTTGTCTTTTATTCAAACTTTTGGTGATTTCCTTACATATAGCACTTCCAACCACTAAACCATCTGCTTTTGTAAGATAAGATATAGTTTTTTCAGTAATTCCAAATCCTATAACGCAATTTTTTTTTTTATCTATCATTTTAACTTTATTATAGTTGTTTATTATTGTCTTTGGCGACACTTTTAATTTACCTCCTGTAGTACTTAACATAGAGATATAATAAATCATTTCATGAGAATCTCTTATTATTTTCTTCATCCTATTAATAGAAGTAGTTGGTGATATTAATTGGATAAAACTTATCGATTTTTTTTTACACTTTTTTGAAAATAACTTATTTTCTGGCCAGGGGAGATCTACAATAATAAGTCCACTTACTCCATTTTTTTTACATTTTTCCAAAAAATTATTTTCTCCAAATTGATAGACCATATTATAATAGCCCATTAATATTATTGGTTTAGAAAATTTATTTCTATTGTACTGTTTAACTATATTAAAAATATCATTCATTTTTATTCCATTTTTTATAGCTCTGTACGAACTTGTTTGAATTTCCCCACCATCACCAATAGGAGTATTATGAGGAAAACCAAGTTCACAAATATCAACGTTATCTGATATTGATCTCAAAATTTTTAAAGAATTTTTTTTTGTATTATCTCCAGCAACTGTATAAGTTAACAATGCAGGTCTATTTTCCTTTTTCGCTTTCTCAAAAGCTAATTCAATTTTACTTAACATATTTTGAGCCTAACCTTTTTTTTAAAATATCTTTATCTTTTTTTGCATCGCCACAGGAATTTACAACAATTATTGTTTCTTTATTTAACTTAGGTGCAATTTTAATTGCTTCAGCAAATGCATGACTTGGTTCTAAACTTGGATTCAAATTTTCATATTTTGTAACTAATTTGTATGCCTCCAACGCATCTTCATCATTAGCTGCAGTATATCTTGCTCGTTTTGTATCTTTTAAATAACAGTGAAGAGGGGAAACTCCAGGATAATCAAGACCGGCACTAATTGATTCTGTTTCTTCTATTTGTCCCACCTTATCTTGATTTACGTATTGCATAGCACCATGAAGCACTCCAATTTTTGATCCATAAGTTAAAGGAGCTGCATGTTTTTTACTTTTTTTTGGTCCACCAGCTTCAACACCAATAAACTCAACTTGCTTTTTATCAAAAGCTATAAATTCATTCCAAAAACCAAAGCTCGATGATCCTCCTCCAACACAATTAATTAATTTTAACTTTTTTGGTATTTTTCCAAATTGTTTTTTAATTTGAATAGAAAGCTCTCTAGAGATTTGCGATGTACTCCACCCACAAATTTTTACAAATATATTTGGACCAACCGTAGACCCAACACACATATGTGTAGTATCACAATTTGATACCCAATATCTCATGCATTCACTTACGGCATCTACAAGTGTTTGACTACCAGTATAAACGGGAACTATTTCAGCAGAATTTTTTTTCATTGCTCTTACGTTGGGACCTTGTCTTTTTATATCCTTTGCTCCCATAAATATTTTGCATTTTAATCCAAATTTTTTTGCAGCCATACTTAACATCTTTCCAGCATAACCAGCGCCAGTATCACCAACAATAAATTTTTTTCCAGCTTTTTTTGCAATTAAGCAATGCACAGTAGCGTTATAAATTTTATGCGCACCTCCATTTGCATCAGAAACAACCTTTGTCCATATTTGTGCACCTCCGAGATATCTAGATAAATTTTGTAACATTATAAATCTTGTTGGTGAGCCAACCCAATTTTTAAAATAGTAGTCTCTTTCTTTTATAAATCTTTGATTATT
>CACFKJ010000024.1 GCA_902566805.1 uncultured Pelagibacteraceae bacterium | reverse complement strand
GATTAATGACAATTAACTTGTTTATTTTGTGTAAATTTATAGAAGTTTCTAAATTTTCCCAAAAAGTAGAGTGCCATTTTTTAAATTTTTTATTTGTCACCCCAATTGAACCTCCGGCAATGGTGAAAGCACTAAATTTTCTTGTAAGTTTTTTCTTATCTAAATATTTATGAACTGGCTTTTGAAATCTTGGATCCATACAAGACAGAACCATTGCTTCAAATTTTTTTTTCATTATTTTATGGAACCAACCAATTTTCTTTATTATTTTCAAGGTCAAATCTTGCTCTTCGGTGACCTTTTGCTGCTAAATAAAGCCATTCAATACTTTTTATTTTACACTGAATTACAGTAAAGTTTTTATATCCTTCTTCACTTTGCTCCATAGTAAATTCGAAGTTATCTAACTCTGGTTTTAACCCAGATGTAGGAATGTCAGATTCAGTTCCAGGACCGTTATCTACTAAATAACATTTTCGACTTATATGTTGAGTTCTTGACCAAGATTCTTTTGTAATATTATTATTATGATTAACTAGACATTCAACTTTTAATCTTACTTGGATTTTTTCTTCTTTATCATAAAAAAGCATAGCTGCTTTAGAACTCTTTTTTAATTTTTCAATTTTATCTGATCTAATATCACTGTGGAATTGAACTAAATTATTTTTGTTGTCAGCTTTTCTAAGGACTACAATTCTTCCATCCAAATCAGATTGGTCTCCACAAATAAAAACAGGGATTCTAAAAGGAGAACTTCTATCAGTCACAGCGTTTTCAAGCATTGACCATATCTTCTTTTTAATTTCTTTAAAATCTTCGTAGTATGCTGGTTGCATACGCAATTACTTTCTAAATCTTTTAATTAAACTTGATGTATCCCATCGCTTTCCACCAAGCTCTTGAACTTCTTCATAATATTTATCAATTATCTCAGTTATGGGAAGCAAGGATCCATTATTTTTTGCCTCGTTCATTGCAATTTTTAAATCTTTTCTCATCCAATCAACTGCAAAACCAAAATCGAATTTATCATCTATCATTGTTTTATATCTGTTATCCATTTGCCAAGATTGAGCGGCTCCTTTTGAAATAACCTCGATCACATCTTCCATATTTAATCCAGCTTTCATTCCAAAATTAATACCTTCTGACAAACCTTGAACTAAACCTGCGATACAAATTTGATTAACCATTTTCGCTAGTTGACCACTTCCAGCTTTTCCAAGTAATTTCATTTTTTTGCTATAACAATCTATTTTATCTTTCGCTTTATCAAAGTCGGCTTGATCACCACCAATCATAACTGTCAATGCACCATTTTCTGCACCAGCCTGACCACCAGATATCGGGGCATCTAACGCACCAAATCCATTTTTTTTTGCAAAATCATAAATTTCTCTAGCAATTGTTGCTGAAGCAGTTGTGTTATCAATATAAATTGCTCCTTTTTTAATATTTTTGAATGCTCCGTTTTCACCAAATGTAACTTCTCTTAAGTCATTATCATTACCAACGCAGGTAAAAATATAATCAGCATCTTTAGCTGCTTCAGAAGGAGTTGCAGCCATTTTACCTTTATATTCCTTAATCCATTTTTCTGCTTTTGATTTAGTTCTGTTAAAAACAGTTACATTGTGACCAGCTTTTGATATATAACCAGCCATTGGATAACCCATGACACCAAGTCCTATGAAAGCAACATTAAAAGTCATAAATTAACATGTTTAAGAATTTAAGTTTAAAAGTTATTATTTTTGGTTTTATATTTACATTTTTTTCAAGTTTTGGACAGAGTTTTTTTCTTGGTTTATTTAATTTTAGTATAAGAGAAACACTTTCAATAACACACGGACAATTTGGCTCAATATATGCTTCAGCTACACTCTTAAGTAGTTTTATTTTAATATGGTTTGGAAAAAAAATAGATGATATTGATATATCTAAATTTGCTTTTTTTGTAATTATTCTATTAGCTTTTTCCAGTTTTTTATTCTCAAAGATTTCTTCAGTAACTTTTTTATTTTTTGGAATTCTTTTAATGAGATTTTCCGGCCAAGGAATGATGTCTCATACAGCTACAACAACAATTTCAAGATATTTTACAAAATCTAGAGGAAAGGCATTAAGCACAGCTTGGTTTGGATTATCACTTGCAGAATTCATTTTACCTGTTCTTACAATTTATTTTTTAACATTTATTGATTGGAGAATTATATGGATAACTATTTCAATTATTGTGATTTTATTTTTACCGACAGCTTCTATAATTTTAGTAAAAAAATTGAATTTTGAATCAAGAGAAACATTGGGCAATCTTCATGAAGGTGATGAAAATATAAAAAGTTGGAAAAGAACAGAAGTAATTAAAGATTATAGATTTTATATTTTAGGAGCAAATATGTTAGCAATGCCATGGATTACTACTGGTATATTTGTTTATCAATCGTTTATCTTAAGTTCAAAAAATTGGGGACCATTTGTAATAGCTAAATCATTTATGGCGTATTCAATCCTTTCAGTAATTACATTATTTATATCTGGATTTTTAATAGACAAATTCACTAGTAGGAAAATATTAATTTATATGAATATACCTCTATTGTTATCATCAATAGTAATAATTTTTTTTGATAACCCAAATATATCTTTTTTATTTTTAGGTTTAATCGGTATCTCTAATGGTTTAGCCAACGTTCTGGGTTCATCTACATGGGCAGAAATTTATGGTGTAAGATATATAGGATCTATAAAAGCTCTCACAACAGCTTTAATGGTTTTTTCAACTGCATTTGGCACCGCTCTTTATGGTTTGTTGATCGACAAAGGCTTTTCTATAGAGCAAATTGCAACTATTTCAGCAATATATATATCTATTGCTCTTATTTTTCTCTTATTTATCAGAAATAAACTTAATCCTGTAAAAATTTAGAAAAAACTTGATTTTATAACTTTCAAAGTATAAACACCTCGCATGGCAAGAGTAACAGTTGAAGATTGTATAGATAAAGTAGATAGTCCTTATGAATTAGTATTAGTAGCAAAAGAAAGGGCAACACAATTAAATTCAGGTTTAGAGCCAACCTTATCAAGAGATAATGACAAAAATACCGTTATAGCACTAAGAGAAATAGCTGAAGAAAAGATTAAAGTAAAAGATTTAACTGACAGCGGAATATACAAACTTAGAAAACATGTTGAGCAAATTGATGAAACTAATGATGCAGATGAAGAAGTAGGTGATGATTTTGAAAATCTTTACAAAGGAGAAATTTCTAAAAGTGGTGTACCGATACTTCCATCAAAAAGAGCAAGAAAAATTCCCGAAAAAATTCAAGTTTCCAAAGAAGATATTGCTGAACTGAAAAATGAAGGAGAGGAAATTTCAACTCAACCAGCAGAAGAGGAAGAAACAGGCGATGTTTCTCTTGATGAATTAAAAGAAGAAGAGGCAACAGAGCCAGATCAAGATAATTCAGATACTACAAATTCTTAATAAAATAAGATACTAATCTTAAATCATGAATAGAAAAGTTTCAGTTGCTCCAATGATGGATTGTACTGATAGACACGAAAGATATTTTTTAAGGTTAATTAGTAAAAATGTTCTTCTTTATACTGAAATGATTGTTTCAGAAGCGATAGATAGAGGAGATAAAGAAAAACTATTATCTTTTAATTTAGATGAAAAACCAGTTGCCTTACAATTAGGAGGCTCCTCACCAAAACTTTTAGCCAAGGCATCAAAAATAGGTGAAGAATTTGGTTATGATGAAATTAATTTAAACCTAGGATGTCCTAGCAAAAAAGTTCAAAAAAATAAATTTGGCGCATGTTTAATTAAAGAGCCTACACTTGTTGCAGAATGTCTTAACGAAATGCAAGCTTCAACAAAATTACCAGTTACAGTTAAAACTAGAATTGGCTACGATGATGTAGAAGATTATGAAAATCTATATAATTTTATTAATTTACTTAAATCAACAGGCGTTAAAACTTTTATAATTCATGCAAGAAAAGCAGTTTTAGGTAAATTTACTCCTAAACAAAATTTAAATATACCTCCATTAAAATATGAAATGGTTTATAAAATTAAAAAAGATTTTAAAGATTTAGAAATTATAATTAATGGGGGAATTACTTCAACCAATGAAGTTAAAGATCATTTAAAGAAAACAGATGGAGTTATGATTGGAAGATCTATTTATCATTCACCTTACATGTTAGCTAATATAGAAAAAGAAATATTTTATAATAATGATGTTTTGTCTAGAGAAGAAGTTATTAAAAATTTAATACCTTATGTTAAAAATGAGGTTAAAAAAGGAACAAGACTTAATCAAATAATGAGACATACTTTAGGTTTGTTTCATGGAAAAACTGGATCTAGTTTTTGGAAAAGATATTTAAGCGAAAATATGTGTGTGAGAGATGCAGATGTAAAAAAAATTGATCATATAATGGACAAAGTCAAACTTGCTCCTCAATCACATACTGCAGGTTAATTTGATTTCTTCAATTTTTTTATCAGAATATTTTTATTTTTTTGTTTTAATGATCATAACTGCTATTCCAGTTGGTTTTTTTGCTGGTCTATTTGGCATAGGAGGAGGTTTAATTACTGTTCCTTTTTTATATTTTATATTTCAAACTTTAAATGTAGATCAAAATTATATAATGCACTTAGCTATTGGTACTTCCTTTTCAATTATTGTACCAACTTCTATAGTTTCTGTAATAACTCATAAAAATCATGGCTCAGTTGATTTTAGTGTAATTAAAACTTACGGATTATTTGTTATTTTAGGTGTTTTTTGTGGAACAGTTATTGCATCTCTTTTAGACACTAAATCTTTGCTTTTGTTTTTTACAATTGTGGTTTTTTGCTTAGGTGCATATCTACTTAACCTTCATGAAAAAACTAAAAAGATTAAACCAAATTTTAAGTTAATACCCAGAATAGTTTTAGGTGCTATTTCAGGTATCATTTCTTCTACAATGGGCATTGGAGGCGCTGTAATGAATGTTCCAGTATTGAGATACTTTGGTTATCCAATAAATAAAGCCATAGGAAGTGCAGCAGCGATTGGATGTATTGTTGCATTATTTGCAGGAATAGGCTTTATTATATCAGGCTCATATCTAGAGGCTGATTTGCCTTTTAGTATAGGATTTATCAATATTCCAGCCTTTTTAATTTTTATACCAATCACAACTATAATGGCTAAAGTTGGCGCCAATACTACACACAAAGTTAATAAATCTAAACTTCAAAGAATGTTTGGTATTTTTTTATATGTAATAGGAAGTATATTTTTATATAGATATTTATCTTTTTAATAAAATTAAATTTTTTGATCGTAGGCACCTATCTTTCCAGTTGAAGTTAAAATTTTATCAATGAAATTAAATATATTTTTTTTCCTACTATCAGAAGTAGTGCTTTCTACAACAACAACTAAACAAGGTTTATTTGACGAAGCTCTAATTAGACCCCAAGAACCATCTTCAAGAGTAAATCTAACACCGTTAACTGTATTAATTTTTTTTATATTTATACCATCAATTTTGTAATTATCTTTTTCTAATTTACTTATTTCATTAGTTATTTGATTTACAACTTTATATTTCTCATCATCTTTACAAAAAGGACTCATAGTTGGACTTTGATAAGTTTTAGGTAGCGTATCGATAATATTACTCAATTTTTTTCCATAGTTATCTAATAAATGACATATTTGAATCGCAGAGTTTATACCATCATCAAATCCATATCCTAATGGTTTGTTAAAAAAGAAATGCCCACTTTTTTCAAAACCTGCAATTGCCTTATCTTCTTTAACTTTCCTTTTTATATATGAATGACCAGTTTTCCAATAAACAGTTTGACAGTTATTTTTTTTTAATATTTCGTCATTTTCGAATAAACCTGTCGATTTAACATCTACAATAAATTTAGATCCTGGATGTTTACTTGAAATATCTCTAGCTATTAGCAGTCCAATTTTATCTGCAAATATCTCATTTCCATTGTTATCTATAACACCAACACGATCACCGTCACCATCAAAACCAAAACCAACATCTGCATTATTTTCTTTAACACATTTAGCAATTTCATTTAACATTTTCATATCTTCAGGATTAGGGTTATATTTTGGAAAGTTGAAATCTAATTTACAGTCCAATTCTATTACTTCACACCCAACATTTCTTAAAATCTCCGGTGCAAATATTCCAGCCGTTCCATTACCACAAGCTGCCACGATTTTAACTTTATTTTTAATTTTATTATTTGATAGATCTTGAATATAATTTTTGTTGAAATCATTTATTTTTTTGTAAGATCCTTCTCCAGTAATAAATTTTTTATTTAAAACTATTTCTTTAAGTTCTGACATTTCTTCTTTACAATGAGTTAAACCTTTTTCAATTCCCATTTTAATTCCTGTCCAACCATTTTCATTATGACTTGCTGTTATCATGGCAACGGCGTCTGAGTGTAGTTTAAATTGTGAATAATAAATTGTTGGTGATAAACATAATCCTATATCTTCTACATTACATCCGGTTGATATTAATCCTTCTATAAATTGTTTTTTTACTTCTTCACTATATGATCTGTAATCATGACCTACGGTTACTCTTGGTCCTTTAATTTTTTTGCTAATTTGTGTGCCGAAGCCTTTTCCTACTAACTTGATTCCTTCTTGATTGATGCTTGTTGGATACAACCATCTAGCGTCATATTCTCTAAAACCTAACGGATCAATTTTTATTGAATTATCCATGTTGATATATGTACATTTTTTTATTTTTTTTATTGATATATTTTTTTAATGTTCTATAAATGTTCTATTGATTTCTAATTTATATAGTATATTAAGGAGATCTACATACAACATATAGTTGTTTTACAAAAAAAGTAGTAAAAAGGGAGTTAAATGAACAAAGTTTTGTCTCAGGCCATTAAGAAAGCTGTCTCTGAATTTTCACAACCAATTACAAATGAAAATGTTAGCAAAGTTGTAGAAAAAAGACCAGATCTATTCTCTTTAAATGATTCAACTGAATTATTTCAAAATTCAAAAGGAATAACTATTAAAATAGACAGAAGTAGAGACGTTAATCTAACAGATTTTGGAAAAGCTACATTAAGTGACAGATATGTAGGAGAAAATGAATCTTACCAAGATTTATTTGCAAGAGTAGCAAGTTATTATGCTGATGATAATTTACATGCACAAAGACTTTATAACTACATAAGCAATCTATGGTTTATGCCTGCAACTCCAGTTTTATCTAATGGAGGAACGAATAGGGGTTTACCTATTTCTTGTTTTTTAAATGAAGCGGGAGACAGTTTAAATGGAATTTTAGATCTTTGGAGTGAAAACGTGTGGCTTGCTGCAAGAGGCGGTGGAATAGGAAGTTACTGGGGAAATTTGAGATCAATAGGTGAGAAAATTGGAAGAGTTGGAAAAACTTCAGGAATTATTCCTTTTATAAAAGTTATGGATTCATTAACCATGGCTATAAGCCAAGGCTCATTACGAAGAGGATCTGCAGCATGTTATTTGCCAATTGATCATCCTGAAATAGAAGAGTTTATTGAAATGAGAAGACCGACAGGTGGAGACCCAAATAGAAAAGCTCTTAACCTTCATCATGGAGTTTTAGTTACAGACTCTTTTATGAGAGCAGTTGAAATGGATGAACAATGGGCATTAAAAAGTCCAAAGAACGGTGTAGTTCAATCAACTGTTTCAGCAAGAAATTTATGGATAAGATTATTAACGGCAAGAATTGAAACTGGTGAACCTTATATTATTTTTATTGATACAGTTAATAGGCAAATACCTCAACATCATAAACTAGCAGGACTAACTGTTAAAACATCAAATTTGTGTAGTGAAATAACTTTGCCTACTGGACTTGATAAAGAAGGAAAAGATAGGACAGCAGTTTGTTGTCTTTCATCTTTAAATATAGAAAAATATGATGAATGGAAAGATGATGAGAATTTTGTTGGTGATGTTATGAGATTTTTAGACAATGTTCTAACAGACTTTATCGAAAAGGCACCAGAGGAATTTAGTGATGCCACATATTCAGCTTTAAGAGAAAGAAGTGTTGGATTAGGTGTTATGGGACTTCACTCATATTTTCAAAAGAAAATGATACCTTTAGAGTCAGTAATGAGTAAAGTGTGGAATAAAAAAATATTTGAAAACATTCAAAAAAAAGTAGATCAATCATCAAAAGAACTTGCTGAAGAAAGAGGAGCTTGTCCAGATGCTGCTGACTACGGTTTAAACGAAAGATTTTCTAATAAAACTGCAATAGCTCCAACAGCTTCAATCTCTATTATTTGCGGAGGTACATCCCCTGGAGTTGAGCCCATTGCAGCAAATAGCTATACACACAAAACGCTTTCAGGCTCATTTAATGTAAGAAATAAATATTTGAAAAAGCTGTTAGCTAAACATGATAAAGATAATGATGAGATATGGTCTAGTATTACAACTAATCAAGGTTCTGTTTCTCATCTAGATTTTTTAACAAAAGAAGAAAAAGATGTATTTAAAACAGCTTTTGAATTAGATCAAAAATGGATTGTAGAACTAGGTGCTGATAGAACTCCTCATATTTCACAAGCGCAATCCATCAATATATTTTTACCTGCTGATGTTCATAAAAAAGAGTTACATCAAATACATTTCCAAGCTTGGAAAAAGGGGCTGAAAAGCCTCTATTATTGTAGATCCAAATCAATTCAAAGAGCAGAGAATGTTAATGATGCAAATTCAACAGATATCACAGCTAATGTTTATAAATCAAAAGAAAATAAAAACGATCAACCCGAATACGAGGAGTGTTTATCATGTCAGTAATAGAGAAAGTGAAGAAAAAAGATGAATTAGTTCAACCAAAAAAAATGGGTCTATTAGTAGAAAACCCAGTATACAAACCATTCAGATATCCTTGGTGCTACGATGCGTGGCTTACACAACAAAGAATTCATTGGTTGCCTGAGGAAGTTCCTCTCGGTGACGATGTCAGAGATTGGCAAAAAAATTTATCTCAACCAGAAAAAAATTTAGTAACTCAAATATTTAGATTTTTCACACAAGCAGATGTTGAAGTTAATAATTGTTATTTAAGACATTATACAACTGTATTTAAACCAACAGAAGTTTTAATGATGATGACTGCCTTTGCGGCAATGGAAACTGTGCACGTAGCAGCTTATTCACATTTATTAGATACAATAGGTATGCCAGAGTCTGAATATTCTGCTTTTATGAAGTATAAGGAAATGAAAGATAAGTATGATTACATGCAAGGTTTTAATGTTAATTCAAAAGAAGACATAGCAAAAACAGTAGCAGTATTTAGTGCCTTTACAGAAGGCCTACAATTATTTGCTAGCTTTGCAATTTTATTAAACTTTCCAAGACATAATAAATTAAAAGGGATGGGCCAAATAGTAACTTGGTCCGTTAGAGATGAAACACTTCACTGCAATTCAATGATAAGAATATTTAAAGAGTTCATTAAAGAAAATCCTGAAATATGGACACCTAAATTAAAAAAAGAATTATATGAAGCATGTAGAACAATCGTATCGCACGAAGACGCATTTATTGATTTAGCTTTTGAAATGGGTCCAATGAAAGGTTTAACGGCTCAAGAAGTTAAAGATTATATAAGGTTTATTGGAAACAGAAGATTAGTGCAATTAGGTTTAGAGCCAATTTACAATGTACATAAAAATCCTTTAACTTGGTTAGATACAATGTTAAATGCAGTTGAACATATGAATTTCTTTGAAGGTAGAGCAACTGAATATTCAAAAGCATCAACTCAAGGTAGTTGGTCGGAAGCTTTTTCTTAAAATTGAAGTACTATAAGTATTTTAGAAAAACTAGCATAAAAAAAAAGGAAATTGGTAGTCTCTTTTTAGAAGAAATTCAAAAAAAAAATCCACAATCATTTTTAGAAATTGGAATATTTCATGGAGTTACAGCAAGGAATGTTTGTAACTTAATGTATAAAAACCATGGATCTGATTTTAAGTATGTAGGAATTGATATTTTTGATGAAGGCGATGATGTAAAAAATGAAGTAGCCCCATCATTCAAGTTTAACAACCCTCTAAAAACAATTTATTTTAAATATTTAAAAAGACAAAATCCTTACAGTGTAGAAGGTGTTAAAGATTTGTTAAAAAAATATAATAAAAATACAACAATTATAAAAGGTAATACTAATTCAATTTTGAAAGATTTAAATTTAAAAGATGTGGATTATATATTTGTAGATGGAGGACACGATTATGCTACTGTCAAAAACGATTTAATATTCAGTAAAAAATTTCTAGCGTCTAATGGTACAATTTTGTGTGATGATTATAATTTAAGTTATGCACCAGGAGTAAAAAAGGCAATAGACGAATTTATTTCTGAAAATGATTGCAAACATGAAATAATTCTAGAAAGATTTGCTAAAATTGAGTTTTAACAGACTTTAAAATAATTTTAAAAACCTCGTTAACAGTCGATCGTTGAATTGATAATCTATCTTTACCTCTAAAAAAGCATCTTTTAACTAGTATTTTCTTACCTTTTTTAAAGCCTATGTATACTAGGCCAACAGGTTTTGATTTTGAACCACCTTTAGGACCCGCAATGCCAGTGATCGAAATTGATATATTAGTTTTACTTATTTTATCGAGATTTTTAACCATTGATAAGCAAGTTTCATAACTAACAGCACCATTTTTTTTTATAATTTTTTTAGGAACGTTAAGTATTTTTACTTTTGATTGGTTAGAATAAGTTATTAATCCAAGCGTAAATATCTTAGAAGAACCACTAACAGACGTAATTGTACTTGAAAGTAAACCACCTGTACAAGATTCTGCAAATGATACTTTTAGTTTTTTTTTAATTAAAAGTTTAACAATTTTTTGAGAAAATTTTTTCATGTAGTTATAACCATGTATAAAACAAGAACAGCAACTACATATAAACCAGCCACAACATCGTCCATTATTACACCTAAACTATTTTTAAAATTTTTATCATAATAACTAACTGGGTAAGGTTTAGTTATGTCAAAAATTCTAAATAAAATAAACATTATAAAGTAAAATGTTAAAACCTGATTAGTTTCTTTTGCTCCTTCGTGAGCAACTTCATAGAGACAAATTGGTATTGATTGGCCTATAAATTCATCAATAACCACCTCTTTGGGATCTTTATTGTCTAAATTTTTGATAAATATATTTACTGCATAAATAGATATAAAAAAAATTAAAATTATACAGATTAAAATTATATCAGCAGAAATATTAAATATATGAAATAAAAGAAATAAAAATAAAGTAGTTACTAAAGATGCTACACTGCCAGGAATTTTTTTAATATTTCCTATTCCAAACATAGTTACAAATAAATAATTTATTTTATTAAACATATTTAACTACTGAAGTTATAACCTCACAGGCTATAGCTTTTTCTTTTCCTATAATACCTAGTTTCTCCGTTGTTTTACCTTTGATGTTAACTTGGTTTACTGAAATATTACATAATTTAGAAATTATTTTTATCATATTTTTTTTTATTTTTTTAATTTTTGGAGTTTCGGTAATTATGTTTATATCTATATTATTAATAAAATAATTTTTTAATTTTATCTCATCAATGACCTTTTTTAAAAGTATTGTTGATCTAATATTTTTAAACTGTTTTTTTTTATTTGAAAATTTTTCACCTATATCACCTTGCTTGCAGGCTCCCAAAATCGAGTCTGTAATAGCGTGTAATACAGGATCTCCATCGGAATGACCTAAAGTACCAACTTTAGATTTAATATTTAATCCACCTAAATATAATTTTCTTCCCGGAACTAGTCTATGAACGTCAAAACCTATGCCATAAAAAGTTTTATCGGCTTTGATTTCATTTGAGTAAGTAATTTTTTTATTATTTATTTCACCTTTTATAAATTTTACTTTTAAATTTTTATTTAAAAATAATGTATTTTCGTCAGTTATTTTATTTTTATTTTTTTTTGCTAGTTTATATAAATTATTAAAATTATAACATTGAGGTGTTTGAGTTAAATAAACATTTTCTCTTTTAAGATTCACAATTTTTAAATTATTTTTATATTTGGTAGAATTGTCACTAGGTAAAAAAGGTATGACGCCATTAATTGACTTTGTTTTGTTTAATTTTTTTAGAAGTTTTAAAGAAAAATCTGGTCTAGCAGCATCATGAATAAACACTTTTTTGGGCTTAAATTTTTTTAAATAATTTAAGGATTTTAGGGAGGAGTCCATTCTCTCTCTTCCGCCTAAAATAATCTTAATTTTGTTATTATTTAAATTTTTTATATATTTTTTATCTTTTTTATTTATCGTTATGATTATTTTATTAAATAAGTTTGATTTTAGGGCTTTATCAATTGAATGCAAAATCATCATTTTGCCTTTATAATAAGTGTATTGTTTGGGAATGCTTGATTTAAATCTATTTCCTTTTCCAGCAGCTAATATAACAAAGTAATTCATGTTTTTATTTTAAATATTTACTATATATTTTTAACTTATGCTCGCTTTCTTAAAAAGAAACATTTTTTTGGTTCTAATATTTTTTATCACCTTATCAGTTGGTTTTTTGACCTTTTTAACCTTCATAGACAAGAGTTTTGTTGAACTAAATGATCTCAATCTAAAAATTTTATTAATTATAAATATTGTCATTTTATTAATTTTTTTTGGAATTATATTTTATGAAACAAAAAACTCATTAAAAAAAAACATTAATATTCGTGGAGCTATAGCGAATAGAAAATATATTATATTTTTCTCGCTGTTCACATTAATTCCATCGTTACTTATCTCGATTTTTTCATTATTTTTATTTTCCTTTGCTTTAGAAAAATATTTTGACAATAAAATTACAACAGCGGTTAATAATTCATACGAGCTAGCTAAAAATTACGTTGATGAAAAAAGGAATAAAATAGAATCTGATATAATTTTAGTAGCTTTTGATATTAATAAAAATATAGATTATTTAAAAAATAATACACAAAATACTAAAAGTTTTTTAGATACTCAAAGAATATTAAGAGACCTAGATCAGATACACGTGATTAATTCAAAAAGGGAACTTATTTTTACTTCCTCAATAACCACATATGTACCAATTGAGAAAAAAGCAATTCAAATGGTTTTAAACGATGATAGACCTCTAAAAATAATTAACGCATTTGAAAACAAATCTGCAGCAGTAATTAAATTACCTGGATTAAAAGACAGATATCTTTATGTTGTTAAATTTTTAGATGAAGAAATTTCAAGATATCTAAGAGAGTCAGAAGAGGCTGTAAATTTCTATTATACTGTTGAAGACAAAAGTTTAGGTATAA
>CACFKJ010000023.1 GCA_902566805.1 uncultured Pelagibacteraceae bacterium | reverse complement strand
TCTTCTCTGAAATTTCGATAAACTGAAGCAAATCTAACGTAAGCTACTGGATCTAAATCTTTTAAACCATCCATAACCATAGTGCCAATCGTATTAGAAGTTATTTCGCTCTGCCCAAGTTCCTCTAATGAACGAGATATATTTGATATAAATTTTTCAACTGTGTCTGTATCTATAGGTCTTTTTTTTAAAGCTATATATATAGATTTAGATAATTTTTCACGGTCAAATGGTGATTTCCTACCATTTTTTTTTACTACCATCATTTCTCGAAATTGGACTCTTTCAAATGTAGTAAATCTTTCTCCACAAACACACAATCTTCTTCTTCTAATAGTGGCTCCATCCTCTGTAGGTCTAGAGTCTACTACGGAGGTTTCTCCCTTTTTACATATTGGACAAATCATTTTCTAAGATTTTTATAAATCGGAAATGAAGAACATAATGAAATTACTTCGTTTCTTACTTCACTTTCTACTTTGCTATTATCATTTTGATTTTTAGACAGACCATCGATGACTTTAGTTATTAATTCCCCTACTTTTGTAAATTCATTTAAACCAAACCCTCTTGTTGTTGCTGCCTGTGATCCAAGTCTAATTCCAGAAGTTACCATTGGGCTTTCAGTGTCAAAAGGAATACCATTTTTATTGCATGTAATATTTGCTCTCGATAAACTTTCAGCAGCCAAATTTCCTTTAACTTTAAAAGGTCTTAAATCTACTAACATCAAATGAGTATCAGTCCCGCCAGAATAAATTTTAAAACCATTATTTTTTAATGTTTCAGACAATATTTTAGCGTTAGCTAAAACAGATTTTATATAATCCTTAAAATCAGGTCGTAGAGCTTCAAGAAAACCTGCAGCTTTTGCTGCAATAATATGCATTAATGGACCACCTTGATAACCAGGGAAAACAGCAGTGTTAATTTTTTTTGCTATATCTTCATGGTTGGTCAAGATAATACCTCCTCTCGCACTTCTAAAAACTTTGTGTGTAGTTGAAGTTACGACATGTGCATGATCACATGGATTTGGATATCCTTTTCCAGCAACTAAACCAGAAAAATGAGCCATGTCCACCATTAGATATGCTCCTACTTTATCACATATTTCTCTAAATCTTTTAAAATCTATAACTCTTGAATATGCGCTTCCTCCAGCTATTATAAGTTTTGGTTTATGTTCTAACGCTAATTTTTCAACATGATCGTAATCAATAAGTTCAGATTCTTTATCAACATCATAACCTACGGGATTAAACCATTTGCCAGACATTGATATTTTTAAACCATGAGTTATATGACCACCGGAGTTGAGACTCATACCCATAAAAGTATCACCAGGCTTAAGCAGTGCTAAAAAAGTAGCTCCATTAGCTTGTGCTCCTGAATGTGGTTGAGAGTTAGCAAATTTACAATTAAATAATTTTTTCAATCTTTCATTTGCTAAATTTTCAGCAACATCAACATGTTCACATCCATTATAGTATCTTTTACCTGAATAACCTTCGGCATATTTATTAGTCAATACAGATCCTTGAGCTTCTAGTACAGCCAGAGAAACAATATTTTCAGAAGCAATTAATTCAATATGTTCTTGTTGTCTTTGTAATTCATCATTAATAGCTTTGTAAAGATCAGGATCAGTTTTTGATAGTCCATCTTCAAAAAAACTTTTATATTGGTCGTTTAAGTATTTGCTTTCACTTGACATAACTAAATCTTTTTAATTCTCCTTAAATGTCTACCACCTTCAAATTTGGTACTTAAGAATATTTTTATAAGACTAATAGCTTTATTTTTATTAATCAATCTTTCACCTAATGTAATGATGTTTGCGTTATTATGCAATCTAGATAATTTGGTATTTTTAGCGCTATAGCAAAGTGCCGCTCTTACATTTTTTGTTTTATTTGCTGCAATTGCCATTCCCATCCCAGATCCACATACTAGAATACCAAAACTTCCTTTATTTGACGCAACCTTGTTTGATAGTTTTTTTGCATAATCAGGATAATCTACCGAAACGTTAGATTTAGGACCTAAATCGGTTATTTTTTTTAATTTGGTAATAATGCTACTTTTTAATTTAAAGCCAGCGTGATCAGATGCAATAAAAATCTTTTTCAACTTAATTAAAATTATAGACTAAAACTAATTAAATTTATAGTCCAAAACACATGCAACTAAATGAACTCTATTTTCTTCGCCTCCATTGAATGCGTTGTGATATTTCAAATTATTAGTAACCCAGACTGAACCATCTGCAGGCATATGTTGAGCCCTTTTATCAATGACCATAATAGCTCCAGGATTAGTATATATTGGTATGTGTAGTCTTGGCTCAGGATCTCTGTGCCAGCTCAATGTAGATCTTGGTTCTTTTAGTAAAAGTCTTACTCTTCCTAATTTATATTTTTTCGACAATACATCATATACTTCTTTAAAATATGTATGTTCAAAATCTTTTACAAATTCTGTATATTTACTCTCATCAATTTTTACATCCCTTGACACCTCAACACCTGTTGAATCCGGTTTTGTCCAGTAAACACCTCTAACCTTATTTCCTTTGATAGAGTCAGGGTCTCCTGGAATTTGATTTAGAGAAATACCTGCAAAATGTGGTACGCCTAAACTTGTATCAAATCCTTTTATTTTTAAAACTTCATTACATGCGTTTCTGAGCTTATCGATATCAAAATAAACGTCTTGCTTTTGGAAGTCACTTGCTATTTTATTAGATTTTATTTCGTTTATAGATGTAACGTTATTCATGTGCTTAAATAAATACTTTATTTATAATTATAATACATATAACTTTTGTCGCATATAAAAAAATAATTGAGAATGATTATCACTGGAAAGTATCCAAATTTAAGGCTTAGAAGAAATCGTAAAAGTGATTGGATTAGAAGATTGGTCCAAGAAAATACTTTATCTTGTAATGACCTAATTTTACCATTGTTCTTAATTGATGGTAAAAATAAAAAAGAATCAATTAAATCAATGGCTGGAGTCTACAGATACACTGTAGATAAACTTCCATTAATATTGGATAAAGCGGTTAAACATAAAATACCGATGATTGCTTTGTTTCCATATACAAATAAAAAATTTAAAAATAGTTTAGGATCAGAAGCTTTAAATGAAAATAATTTAGTATGTAGAAGCATAAGATTAATTAAAAAAAAATATAAAGACAAAATAGGTATTATGTGTGATGTAGCACTTGATCCTTATACAGATCATGGTCATGATGGGCTTTTACAAAACAAAGAAATTTTAAACGATGAGAGCATTGAGATACTAGCAAAACAAGCTTTACTACAAGCTGAAATGGGATGTGATGTTATAGCACCATCTGACATGATGGATGGTAGAATTTTAAAAATTAGAAAAACTTTAGATAAAAATAATTTTAAAAAAGTTCAAATTCTATCTTATGCAGCTAAATATGCTTCAAGTTTTTATGGTCCTTTTAGAGATGCTGTTGGATCTAAAAAAGCTTTAAAAGGTGATAAAAAAACATACCAAATGGATTATAGTAATAATGAAGAAGCACTTAGAGAAGTTGCACTAGATATAAAAGAAGGCGCGGATATGGTAATGGTAAAACCAGGAATGCCATATCTAGATGTAATTAGAATTGTTAAAAATAATTTTAAAATTCCAGTAATTGCATATCAAGTCTCTGGTGAATACAGCTTAATAATGAATGGAATTAATAAAGGATTAATAAATAAAGAAGCTATATATGAAACTTTAATCTCTTTCAAAAGAGCTGGCGCAAATGCAATAGTCACATATTTTGCAGATAAAGTTGCAGAAAAACTTAGTTCAAATTAATAAGTTAAGAAAATTAGATCTAGATGATGGTAAATTTATATTGTTGGGCCTAAGTATTGTTTTTTCAAGAAAATCTCCAACTAATTTTAAACTAATAACAAGCTCATCTATATTTTTAGGATTAAGATCATTATTAATAAGAAAGTTTGGAATAATTCTTTTATTATCAGTTTTTACAACAAATTGTTCAATTCCATTTATTTTTACACTAATAGCATAGTTTTTAAAGTTTAAATCATAACCAAGATTTTTAAGTATACTTAATTCCCATAATACAAAATATTTAACCCAGTTATCATTATTTAAAATTTTATAAAAATTATCAATTAAAGAAAAAATTTTTAAATTTGATTGATTTTCAGCAGTTAATATTTTAATTAAATTCATTGCATAAAGTATGGCAGAAAGTTTCAATTTATCTTCTAAATAGTAAGGTGTATTTATTTTTGAAATTTCTAGTTTAAAATAACCTGATTTATTTTCGTTTTTTGAGTTGAAGGTTATATTAAACAAATTTCCAGTCATTAAATAACCTTTTATTTTTTTTGACGTTGCTCCAAAAATCATTCCAGATGTTTTGCCATGATTTTTAGTAAAAAAATCTGCTATTATTGAATTTTCGTTATACTTAGTTTTTGAAATTAGATAGCCTTCATCGTCCCAAATCATGATTTGACCAATAATTTTAAAAACTCTTTTGCAGCTGCTTGCTCAGCATTTTTTTTGGATGAACCAATTGCTTCTATAAATTTACTATGTTTTAATTTTACAGCAATTTTAAAAGAAGGTTTATGTTTAGGCCCAGTACTTGATATTAATTTATATGTTGGTAAAGTTTTATATTTTTTAAGTGAATATTCTTGTAATTTAGTTTTAGAATCTACTTGTGTAATTTTTGAAGATTTAATTAATTCATCCCACGTCTTTAAAATAAATTTTTCAGTAAAGTCAAAATCTTTTTCTAAATATATGGCTCCTATAAGTGCCTCACAACAATCTGAGATAATTTTATTTTCAATTTTTGTATTTTTATTAGTTAAATTACCCATTAAAATAAAATCATAAAGTTTTAATTTTTTTCCTATATAACTGCAAACATTTTTATTTACTAACGATGCAAGTTTTTTATCTAAAATACCTTCTTTTTCTTCAGGATATAAGTCAATTAATTTTTTTGATATTACCAAACCCAAAACTCTGTCACCTAAAAATTCAAGTTTTTCATAATTATTAATAATATCATAACTCTTATGTGTTAAACTTTTTTGTAATAAATTTAAATTTTTAAACTTAACCTTTATTGATTTCTGTAAATTTGATAAATTTTTTTTCATTAATTAATTTTCTTAAAAAATCTATTCAATCTTAATGATTCATTCCAATTGAAAATGTTAAATATAGATCCTTTTTTTTTATCTGATGAAAAAAACAATATTTGTGCTTTTCCAACTAAATTATCTTTATTAACGTAACCTACTTGACTTAGATAACGACTATCTTTAGAGCAATCTCTGTTATCGCCTAAAAAAAAATAATGATTTTCTGGGACTATAAATTTATCAGAATTATAATAACTTATATCTGTTCTGTAAGAAACTTTATAAGATCTACCATTAGGCAACTTTTCAATAAACGTATTTACATTAAGATTTTGATTTCCACAAAATAACTTATCATTTTTTTTAAATATTGTTTTAAATATTTCATTATTATTTAAATAAATATTTCCATCAATAAATTGAATAATATCTCCGGGCAATCCTATTAATCTTTTAATGTAATCGGTCCTGTTGTCTGCGGGTGTCTTAAAAACAATAACATCTCCCCTTTCTGGTTTATCGGTTAAAATCCTACCACTAAATATTGGTGGGCTAAATGGAAATGAATGCTTACTATATCCATAACTAAATTTTGTAACAAACAACCTATCACCAATTAAAAGTGTGGGCTCCATAGATGATGAAGGTATATAAAAAGGTTGTATTAAAAAAGATCTTATAAAAACTGCAATAATAAGTGCGTAGATAAGTGTTTTTAAATTTTCTATTAAATTTTTTTTTGTTATCATTAATTTTTTTTAATTATTACAAAAGCTATAGAATATTTATCTTCATCAGACAAAGATAAAAATGTTTCGAAATTATTAATTTTAAATTTTTTTTTTATTAATTGTTTAATATTATTACTTACAGATATAGTGGGCTCACCAGAAGATTTTTTTTTAATTGATATATCATAGAAATTTATACCATTTCTAAAACCCATACCTATAGACTTAACAAATGCCTCTTTGGCAGCAAATCTTTTAGCAAAATAATTTGTTTTATTTGCTATTTTTTTTGATTCTTTAATTTCACTAATTGAATAAATCCTTTTTATAAAGTTATTATTTTTAATTGCTTTTTTGATTCTTGAATTTTTGACAATATCAACACCGTTTCCTAAAATAATCATTACTTAAAAATTTTTATAAAATTTTTTATAGTTTTTTTTAAACCAAAAAATATAGATTCGCCTATAATAAAATGACCTATATTAAACTCTTTAATTTCACCTATTTTGGATAATATCTTAGCAGTTTTATAATCCATGCCATGTCCAGCATGAACTTCTATACCTAGATTATTTGCTTTTTTTGAACATTTTTTTATTTTAGCTAATTCTTTAATATAATTTTTATTACTTTTAATTAATCGTGAAATGTGTCCAGTATGTATTTCTATGCAATCAGTTCCTATATCTTTGGAGTATGATATATCTTTTAAGCTTGGGTTTATAAATAAAGAGGTACGTATATTTTTTTTTTTAAATTTTTGAATTATATTTTTCAATTTTTTCTTGTTATTTTTTAAATTTAATCCTCCTTCGGTAGTTATTTCTTTTCTTTTTTCTGGAACAATGCAGATATAATTTGGTTTATTTTTTAATGCAATTTTTATAATTTTCATATTTGTAGACAATTCTAAATTTATAGGAATTTTTTTATTTGAAGATAATATTTTTAAATCTTTATCATTTATATGTCTTCGATCCTCTCTTAAATGTATAGTGATAGAGTGTGCACCACACTTTAAAGCAAATTTTGCAGCATTATAGACATTTGGGTGGTCCTCTCCCCTCGCATTTCTAATAGTTGCGACATGATCAATATTTACACCAAGTCTTTTCATTTTAGATGTCGACTTCCAGGTTTTGTAATCGGTATTTTTTTTAAACTTTTTGGAATTTGTTTGTAAGTATAAGAAGGAATATCAATTTTTATTTGTGATATTATTTTTTTATTTTTAATTTTTAAACTTTTTGTATTAGATCTATCTATGATACAAGCATATCCAACTAATTTTCCATTATATTTTTTTATTAGCTTATTGCATTCAAGACTTGACTTTCCTGTAGTAATAACATCTTCAACAATAAGAATTCTTGATTTTTTTTTTATATTAAAACCTCTTCTAAGTTTAAATTTTCCATTTACTCGTTCACAAAATATTGTTTCTTTATTCAAAATTCTTCCAATCTCATAACCTATTATTACCCCGCCCATAGCTGGGGATAAAATTAAATCAATATTTTTTATATTTTTTTTTATTTTTTGACTTAGAGAGAAACATATTTTTTTAGCTTGTTTAGGGAAACTTAATAATTTAGCACACTGAACATATTTAGGTGAATGCAATCCTGAAGATAAAACAAAATGTCCTTCTAAAAGTGCATTAGTCTTTTTTAAAACCACTAAAGAGTTTTTTAAAGAAAGCATATTTTTTATTTTTGTGCCTTATAATTTTGAATTTATAATCTTTTTGTTTTAGCTCACTTATCAGTTTTGTAAAGTTCTTCAAATCATGAATTATCAAATTAAATCTAAAATTAATTGTGTTATTTGTTTTTTCAACCATTTCAACACTTGAAATGTTGACATTATTTGATCCTATCATTGTTGTAACATCACCAAGTTTTCCTGGTTTATCTGGTAAAGAAATCCACAATGTGGTATTATAAAGTTTATTTTTTGGTAATTTAGTTTTTTCTTTATATTGCCAATATCTCCTTATTGAGGATCTTGCTTTTCCTGTTTTAGTTGATGTTAACCAATGTAAAGATGGTGAAACATTTTTTGATGTTATAATTTTTATTACATCACCGTTTTGTAATGGCGTTTGTAAAGGAGAATCTTTTCCATTTATTTCACAAGCTATTGCGGTATCACCGACTTGAGTATGAACTGCGTAAGCAAAGTCAATTGGAGTTCCATCTTTAGGAAGTTTTATGACTGATCCTTTTGGTGTAAAGCAAAAAACGTTGTCTTGGAACATTTGCAATTTTGTATACTCGTAATAATCTTCTGGGTTTTCATTTTTGTTTATTATTTCAACTAAATCTGCCAACCAATCATACTCTTTCCAAGTTAAAGATGTATATTTTTCTGATGATTTATATTTCCAATGTGCAGCTATACCTCTTTGAGCAAACTCATGCATTGACATAGTTCTTAACTGAATTTCAATTGGTCTTTTATTAGGCCCTATAATTGCAGTATGAAGTGATTGATATTTATTTATTTTTGGAGAAGAAATATAGTCTTTAAATTTACCAGGAATACAATTCCAAGAATTATGAAATATTCCAAGAACTTTATAACAAGTTTCTATATCTTTTAAAATTATTCTAAAACCTATAATATCAGTAATTTGCTCTAATGAGGTTCTTTTATTTTGAACTTTACGCCAAATAGAAAAAGGTGTTTTTTCTCTACCAAATATTTTTGCATCAATATTATTTTTTTTCAAGAGCTCAAAAAATTCATTAGAAACTGAATTAAAATTAGTTAAGTTATTTTCTTTTATTTTATCTAGTCTATTCTTGATTAATTTTCGAGCATCTGGATTTAATATATCAAATGAAAGATCTTCTAATTCATCTCTTATTCTGTTCATGCCCATTCTATCAGCTAGTGGAGCGTAAATTTCCATAGTTTCTTTTGCTTTTTTAATTTGTTTATCTTTATCTATTAAGTGTTTAATTGTTCTCATATTATGAAGTCGATCTGCTAATTTAACTAATAAAACTCTTATATCTTTTGATGTAGCTAAAATTAATTTTCTAAAATTCTCAGCTTTCGAATTTGAAATTACTTGATTTTCAAATTCAGAAATTTTAGTAACACCATCAACTAAATCCGCGACTTCCTTTCCAAACTCTTCTTCAATTGTTTTGTATGTTGCATGGGTATCTTCTATAGTGTCGTGCAATAAGCCAGTGGCTATAGTTGCGCTATCTAATTTTAACTCTGTTAGAATATTAGCTACTGCTATTGGGTGTATTATATACGGCGAACCTTCATCCCTTTTTTGTTTTTCGTGAGCTTTTAATGCAAAGTTATAAGCTTTTGTTAGGGTTTCAGGATTTAGAAACTTATTGTATGATTTTACTTTATTTATTAAATCGTCCGATTTTAACATGCTTACTTATATCATTAAATCATATAAGTTTAATAGATCTTAAATTATTAGAACCCATTTTTGATAATAGTTTAGTTATATTAAGCTTTAATTTTGGGTGTTTCCAATTTTTATCAATATCAAATAAGGGTATTAATACAAAATTTCTATTATGTAACCTAGGGTGCGGCACTATTAACTGAGAATTATCTACGGTTTTATCAAACATTTTTTGGTCAAAATCAAGGATATCAATATCACATGTTCTTGGTGAATTTTTTATAGTCTTTTTTCTTCCAAGTATTTTTTCAATTAACTTAATTTTTCTAAAAAGCTCAATTAGAGTATTAAATGTCCTTATTTTAATAACAATATTCAAATATTTTGGATACATTTTATTAGGCCATGACTCTGTTTCATATAAATTTGAACATTTGATTATTTTAATATCAAATATATTTAATAAGTATTTTGCTTTGTTTAAATTTTGTTCTCTATTCCCTAAGTTTGAACCTAAAGACAAATAACTATACTTAACTTGATTTACGGAAATACCTTGCTTTTTCACGATTCCAATCTCTACTTTTCTTAACATCTCTTTTATCATATTTCTTTTTACCTTTAGCAATAGCAATCTCAATTTTTGCTTTACCTTTTTTAAAATACATTTTTGTAGGAATTAAAGAAAATCCTCCTTCATTAACTTGAGGAATTATTTTATTAATTTCTTTTTTGTTTAATAATAGTTTTCTTTCTGCGTATGGGTTATGATTTTGATTATTCGCATATGAATATGCGGGTATATGTGAATTAATTAAATAAATTTCTCTATTTTTTTCTATAGCGTAGGAGTCGGCTATATTAATTTTTCCAAATCTTATGGATTTTATTTCAGAACCCTTTAATACGACTCCTGCTTCAAATAAATCTTGAAAAAAATAGTTGAAGCCAGCTTTACGATTTAAAGTTATGATTTTTAAACCAGGGTTGGTTTTTTTTTTCATTATCCAATAAGTTTTGCAGATGATAACGCTATTCTAATTTTTTCTTGGGTATCAGTTTTGATTTTTACCAGAGGAAGTCTTATTTCATCTTCGCATAAACCCATCAATTTGGCTGCATATTTAACTGGAGCTGGATTGCTTTCAATAAATAAAGATTTATGCAATGGTTGTAACATTTGATCTATTCTTTCAGCCTCTTTTAGTTCATTATCAGATTTTGATTTTGAATATTTTTGCATATCAGAACAAAGTTTTGGTGCAATATTTGCTGTTACGGAGATAATACCATTTCCGCCTCTTTTATTAAATTCAAATGCTAGTCCATCTTCTCCCGTCAATTGGATAAACTCTGGTCCTAATTTTTTAATTGTTTGGTCTAGTCTGTTTAAGTCTCCAGTGGCATCTTTTACTCCAGCAATATTTTTGAGTTCAAATAACCTTGCCATCGTATCAACTGACATATCTATAACACATCTGCTTGGTATATTATAAATTATAATCGGAAGACTGGTATTATCATTAATAGCTTTATAATGTTGATATAAACCTTCTTGAGTAGGTTTGTTATAGTAAGGGGTCACTATTAATGCTCCATTTGCTCCTGATTTTTCTGCGTGCTTAGTTAGTGTAATTGCTTCCTCTGTAGAATTAGATCCAGTTCCTGCGATTACGGGTAACTTTCCGTTAGACTCTTTAATGCATAGTTCTATAACTTTGTTATGTTCATCGTGACTTAGTGTTGGAGATTCACCTGTTGTTCCTGCTGGAACTAAACCATTTGTGCCATTTTCAAGATGAAAATTAATCAGTTTTAGATAACTTTCTTCATCTAATTTGTTATTTTTAAACGGTGTTATTAAAGCTACATTTGATCCTTTAAACATAAATACTTATAACATAGATTGCAGAATCATTTAAAAATTTATGAGAAAAAAATTAATTAAATTTATAGCGATAAATATAGTTATTTTAATAAATTTCCAATTATCCTTTGCTGATAATTTAATTTTACCTAAAAAAAAACCTGATCTATCAAAAGAAACACTAGAGAAAAAAATCTCTAAAAACTTGATATTACCAAAGAAAAAACCCACTCTAGATCAAGAAGAAAAAAATGTCGAAACTTCGAAGTCTGAAATTAAAAAAATAACTAAAATTGATGGAATAATAATACCTAAAAATAAACCTTTAATAGTCAGAAAACAAACCACAAGGGTTGCCAAAAAATCGAGTTATTACAGTGACAGAGATTATTCATATGCAAAACAATCAATTCAATTTATGGAAAAATCCAATTGGAAAGATGCCTTAAAAGTCGCAAAAAAAGCTAGAGCTAAATCAATATACAACTTTATTCAATGGAGACATCTGCTAACCACAGGTAATAATGCTACTTTTTACGATTACAAACAATTTATTGAACTTAATAGTGGCTATCCAAGAATTAATAGAATTAAATATTTGGGTGAACATAAAATTTCAACCAAAGTTTTATCAAACAAAAAAATTATTGAATGGTTTGACTCTCATCCACCATTAAGTGGATACGGAAAAATGATTTTAGGAGAAAGCTTAATTTCTTTAGGACAGGTGGATTATGGAATTTCTCTAATAAAAGATGGATTTGTTACTGCAGACTTAACTCGATCAAATTTATCATACTTTAGAAAAAAATATAAAAAATATTTAACTAAAGATGATTATATATCTAGAGCTGATCATCTTTCATGGGAAAATAAATATTGGGATCTTAAAAGAATGTTAAGATATCTTCCTAAAGATTATAGGCTTTTATATACAGCTAGACAACTTTTAATGAGTAGATCTTATGGAGTTGATGCAGCAATTAAAAAAGTACCTGCTCATCTTAAAAATGATCCAGGTTTAAATTATGATAGATTAAAGTGGAGAAGAAAAAGAGGAAGAGTAGATAGTTCATTAGAGATACTACTTAATATTCCTAATACAAAAGATTACATGATTAGGCCTGATAAATGGTGGAAAGAAAGATCAATCATTTCAAGATCATTAATTTATAAAAAAAGGTACGAAACAGCATACAAAGTATCAAGTAATCATGCTTTAACTGAAGGTCCTGAATATGCTGAAGCACAATGGATGAGTGGATGGATTGCCTTTAGTTTTTTAAATGACCCTATACTTGCAAGAGATCATTTTTCAAAATTTTATAACGAAGTTGGTTATCCCATAAGTCTATCTAGAGGTGCATATTGGCTAGGTAGAGTAAATGAAAAACTGGGGAATTCTGAAAAAGCAACTGAATGGTATAAAGAAAGCTCCAAGTATTTAACTACATATTATGGACAACTTTCACATATGAAAGTTTTTCCAAATAAAAAATTTGAACTTAATAAAGAGATGGAAATAGATAAAAAATATATTAATGAATTTTATAAAAATAAACTTGTAGCAACCGTATATTTATTAAATGATCTTAAAAAAACAAAGTATACAAAACATATTTTAAGACATCTTGCTAAACTAAATATATCAGCTGGCAGTGAAGTGTTAGCTGCAAGATTAGCTACGGAGATATCGAGATTTGATTTTGCAATACAAGTTTCAAAAATTGCTTCTTATGAAAAAAGGTTTCACAACAAATATAACTACCCTATAATTAGCACTCCAAACAGAGTTGGTGGAAGAAAAATTCCGGAGACAGCGTTTATTTTATCGATAATTAGACAAGAAAGCGAATTTGATACTTCTGCTCATAGTCATGCTGGAGCTCAAGGATTAATGCAGCTTATGACCTACACTGCAAAAACTGTGGCTAAACAGGCTAAACTGCCTTATTCAAAATCTAAATTAACTAAAAATCCTGAATACAATATTAATCTAGGATCGTTTTATATTGCTGGTTTGCTATTAGAGTACGATGGCTCTTATCCTTTTTCAATAGCTGCTTATAATGCTGGACCTAAAAGAGTAAAATATTGGAAGAAAATTAATAAGAATCCTCAAAAAAAACAGATTGATTATGTTGATTGGATAGAATTAATAAAATTTAAAGAAACAAGAAACTATGTTCAAAGAGTGTTAGAAAATTATAATGTTTACAGATATATTTTAGAACAAAGACCCATAGAACTTAAAAATTTCTTTAAAAATGACCCGTTATACTAATGGCGGTGAGGGAGGGATTCGAACCCTCGGTACGTCATTATAACGTACGGAAGTTTAGCAAACTCCTGGTTTAAACCAGCTCACCCACCTCACCTTTTATGTTAATAGTGTGTAACTTGAAATCATTGA
>CACFKJ010000022.1 GCA_902566805.1 uncultured Pelagibacteraceae bacterium | reverse complement strand
AATAGAGTTGCTCTATTTTATAATATTAATTAAATAATTATATGTATTTTATAAATCCATTTAAAGGCTTGAGACCGAAAGAAGAAGAGGCTCCATCAGTTGTTATAGCAAGCACTGATCATTTATCTAAAAAGGATGTTGAAAATTTCAGAAATAAAAATCCTTGGAATTATTTAAATGTTTTTGCGGAAGAAAATAGCGAAAAATCAAAAAAACAATTTAATTTAATGAAAGAAAAATCTATACTCACAAAAGATAAAAATAATTCTTTTTATATTTATAAAATTTCTAACAATGATCATGCACAAGTTGGGATAGTAGGAACAGCTAAACTTTCAGCTTATGATAATTTGCATATTAGAGGACATGAAGAAATTTTTTTAGAAAGAGCTCAAAAAAGATTAAAACAAATGGATAATTTAAATGCTCAAATAGGGCCTATATACGTTATCTACCCAGATAATGCTGAACTAACTGAATTAATAAAAAAAGAAATTGAAGTAAAGCCAACTTATTCATTTGATGCCCTCGATAAATGTAAACATGAGATGTGGGTTGTTAATGAGGAGCAAAAGGTAACTAAAATTTGCGATTTGTTTAATTCAATTAATAGAATTTATATTGCAGATGGACATCATAGAATGGAAGCTTTATCAAAATTATCTGAATTTAAAAAACACAAAAATCCAAATCATACAGGCAATGAACCATATAATTATTTTATGGTTGCTATATTTCCACAAAGCCAAGCAAGATTGCTTGATTATAATCGCTTAATTAAAGATCTATATGGTTATTCTGAAAAAGATTTTATAAAAGAAGTTAAGAAAAAATTTAAAGTAGAAAAACAAGAAATACCTTTTAAACCAACTAAAGCTCAAACTTTTGGGATGTATTTAAACAAGCAATGGTATTCATTAGAACTGAAAGAGCTACCTGAGGAAAATCTTTTTCACATAATAAATCTAGATATAAATTTACTACATTATTATTTGTTAGAACCAACATTAGGTATAGGTGATCCAAGATATGACAATAGAATAGATTTTTTAGCAGGTTTTCATGGTCTTGACGGAATTGAAAAAAAAGTTGATTCAAATGAAGCTAAAGTTGGATTTGCATTATTTGCTACTCAAATGGAAAATGTAATAAGTTTTGCGGACAAAAAATTAAACATGCCACCGAAATCAACTTGGTTTGATCCAAAACCTTTAGATGGTTTAGTTGCTTATGATTTTGAGTAATTTAATTACGAGGTGCGTCAATTCCTCATTTTTTACTTCTAAAAAATATATATAAAAAAAATAGTGATAAATTATTTTTAAAACAAATATAGGTAAAATTAATATGGAAAAACCAAGTACTAAACCTGATAATCCTAACTTTTCTAGCGGTCCTTGTTCTAAAAGACCAGGTTGGACTATTGATGTTTTAAAAGATACGCCAATAGGCAGGTCTCACAGACATAAAGTGTGTAAAGAAAAATTAAATGAAGCAATTGTAAAATCAAAAAAGATTTTAGAATTACCTGATGATTACCTTTTAGGAGTTATGACAGGATCAAACACAGGAGCTTTAGAAGCTGCTTTATGGTCACTACTAGGAAATAGAGGTGTTGATGTGCTTGCATGGGAAAATTTTGGTAAAGATTGGGTTATAGATATTCTTGATCAATTAAAAATAAAAGATGTTAACAGCTACGTAACTGACTATGGAATTTTACCAGATCTTACAAAAGTAAATTTTAAGAACGATGTAATTTTTACATGGAATGGAACAACAGCTGGAGTTAGAATTCCAAACGGAGACTGGATACCTGAAGATAGAGAAGGTTTAACAATTTGTGATGCAACATCAGGAATTTTTGCAATGGATATAGATTGTAGTAAACTTGATGTTATTACATGGTCTTGGCAAAAAGTTTTAGGAGCAGAAGCTGCTCATGGTATGATTGCTTTATCTCCACGTGCTGTTAAAAGACTTGAAACTCACGTTCCACCATGGCCAGTTCCAAAATTATTTAGGTTAGCTAATAAGAAAAAGTTAATTAAATCAATTTTTGAAGGTGGAATAATAAATACACCCTCTATGATTTGTGTGGAAGATGTATTAGATGCATTAAAATGGGTAGAGTCTGTTGGAGGCACTAAAGGTCTAATAAAAATATCAAGTGAAAATTTAAAAATTGTAGAAGATTGGATAGCTAAAAGTGAAAATTTCAAATTTATGTGCGAGGATAAAAAATTAAGATCTTCAACTAGTATAACAGTTTTAATTAAAGATGAATGGTTTACAAAACATAATGAAGAAGATCAAAGAGGAGTTTTGAAGAAATTATTTTCACTATTAGAAAAAGAAGGAGTAGCTAACGATATAAATGGTTATCCGAAAGCACCTCCAAGTATAAGAATTTGGGGTGGTTCAACTGTACAAAACAGTGATATGAAAGCTCTTTTACCTTGGATAGATTGGGCATATAATTCTGTAAAAAATAATGCCTAAAGTATTAATATCAGACTCAATGAGCAATGTTGCTCAAAAAATATTTGAAAAAAATAATATTACCGTAGATGTTAAAACTGGTTTATCAGAAGATGAAATTATTAAAATTATTCCTGAGTATGATGGAATGGTTGTTAGATCTGCAACTAAAGTAACAAAAAAAATCTTAGATGCAGCGAGTAACTTGAAGGTTATTGGAAGAGCTGGCGCAGGTGTTGATAATATAGATGTTCCTGTAGCTAAAGAAAAAAATATGATTGTAATGAATACTCCTGGCGGAAACGCCAACGCTACCGCTGAACACGCATTTGCATTAATAATGTCAGTTCTTAGAAGAACACCTTTTGCAAATGAAACTACACATAAGGGTCAATGGGAGAAAAAAAATATTAAAGGCACTGAACTTTCAAAAAAAACATTAGGTATAATTGGTTTTGGAAATGTCGGTGTAAGACTAAGTAATCTTGTTAAAGGTTTTAATATGAAAATACTAGTAAATTCAAAATCATTAGAATCTAGAAAAAAAGATTATCCTCATGTGGAAAATTCAAACTTTGATGATTTAATCAGCAAAAGCGATATTGTAAGTTTTCATTGTAAAGCTGCTGCTGATGGAAAGCCTTTGTTAACGAAAGAACATTTTAAAAAAATGAAACCAACTTCCTATGTAATAAATGCAGCTAGAGGAAATATAATAGATGAAAAAGATTTAAATGACGCTTTAAACGAAGGTTTAATTGCAGGGGCTGCCGTTGATGTATTTTCTAAGGAACCAGCTAAAGATAATATTTTATTTAACAATCCTAAAGCAGTACTTACTCCTCATATCGCAGCATCTACAACAGAAGCATCAATAGTTGTTGCTGAGATGGTTGCCAATCAAATATCTGATTTTTTACTAAATGGTAAAAAAATAAATACAGTTTAATTTATCTATTAAATAAATTTTTCAATCCTTTAGAAGAAGCTTCGCAAATCCCTTTTTCTGTTATCAGTCCTGTAACGTATTTAGCCGGCGTTATATCAAAAGCTAAATTCATTGCTTTACTTTTATTGGGATAAATTTGAATTTTTTCTATATTTCCATTTTTATCCAAACCTTCTATATGAGAAAGTTCTTCTGGGTTTCTCTCTTCAATGGGAATATCTTTATAGTCTTTAATATTCCAATCAATTGTTGAGCTAGGTAAAGCAACATAAAAAGGTACATTGTTATCTTTTGCCGCTAATGCTTTAAGGTAAGTTCCAATTTTGTTACAAACATCACCATTAGCTAATGTTCTATCTGTTCCAACAATACACATATCAACTTGTCCCCTTTGCATCAATATCCCGCCTGTATTGTCAGCAATAATTGTATTTGGAATATTTTCTTCATTTAATTCATAAGAAGTTAAATTAGCTCCTTGGTTTCTTGGTCTTGTTTCGTCGGCCCAAACATGAACTGGTATACCCTTTTTATGTGCATGATATATTGGAGAAGTTGCGGTTCCCCAATTAATTGTTGCAAGCCATCCAGCATTACAATGAGTTAAAATATTTACCGTATCTTTTTTTTTATTATAAATTTCTTCAATTATTTTAAGACCATTTAATCCAATATTTTCACAGAACTTAACATCTTCCTCGCAAATTTCTTTTGCTTCATTTAATGCTATTTCTAAAATTTTATCACTATTAACACCTGATAATTTATTCATCATTCTATCAACGGCCCACTTAAGATTAATTGCTGTTGGTCTTGAATTAATTAAATTATCTGCAGATGTTTTTAAAAATGATTGATCATTATTTTCAATAATAGCCAAAACTAATCCGTAAGCTGCAGTAGCCCCTATTAATGGCGCACCTCTTACTTCCATTACTTTAATAGCATTTATTGCATCTTTAACCGTTTTTAAATCTTTTATAATAAATTGATGTGGAAGTTTTGTTTGATCAATAATTTTTACAACATTTTTTTCAAACCAAATTGTACGATATTCTTTGCCTTCTATTTTCATTATTTACTAAGAACCCTTCCAGCAACAGTTTTAAGTTTATCAATAGTTTTTTGTGTTCTTTTTTCTGGAGCAGTTATTATAGCAACATCCAAACAATTAGTTGCTGGATCCTTTGGATCAATATGATTTTCAAAATTATCTATTAAGTTTTTAATCATATTTTTTGCCTTAGCGGCATTTTCTAATAGAACTTTTATTACTTGTTGAACATCTACATTTTCATGATCAGGATGCCAGCAATCATAATCTGTAACCATTGAAACAGATGCGTATCTAATTTCTGCTTCTCTTGCTAATTTAGCTTCTGGCATATTAGTCATTCCAATTACATCTGCACTCCAAGATCTATATAAATTTGACTCTGCCAATGTAGAAAATTGAGGACCTTCCATAACTACGTATGTTCCATTCCTTTTATATTCAATTTTTTCTTTTCTAATGGCTTCTTCACATGCATTCATCAATCCATTTGATGTCGGATGCGCCATAGAAACATGCGCGACTATTTCATTATCAAAAAAAGTTTTATTTCTTGCAAAAGTTCTATCTATAAACTGATCAACAATTACAAATTTTCCTGGCGGCAAATCTTCTTTTAAAGATCCTACCGCAGAAACTGAAACTATATCTGTAACTCCCAGTTGTTTAAGAGCATCAATGTTAGCTCTGAAATTAATATTTGAAGGGTTAATAAAGTGACCACGTCCATGTCTCGGGAGGAAATAAACTTCTTTATTATTATATGTTGTTTTTAAAATTTTGTCAGAAGGGTTGCCCCATGGTGTTTTTATTTCTAAAAGTTCTCTATCTTTAAACTCTTCAACGTCATATAAACCGCTTCCACCAATAATAGCAATTTTATTTGTCATATTATTTAAAATGATTTATTTATAGCTCAAATATATATGGATTTAAAAGAATATATTAGATCAATACAAGACTATCCTAAAAAAGGGAATTTTATTTAGAGATATTACAACTTTAATAAAAAATGAAAAAGCATTTTCTAATACTATTGATCAAATAATTGAAAGATCAAAAAAATTTAAAATAGATAAAATTGCAGCAATTGAATCACGTGGTTTTGTTTTTGCCTCCGCAGTTTCATATTTATTAAAAAAGCCTTTTATATTACTAAGAAAAAAAAATAAATTACCTGCAGATACTCATTCTGTAGATTTTGATCTTGAATATGGAAAAGCAACTATTGAAGTACACAAGGACTCTGTCAATGAAAAAGATTCTGTTTTAATTATTGATGATTTAATCGCTACTGGAGGCACAGCAGAAGCTGCTGCGAAACTGGTAGAGATTTCAAAAGGAAAGGTTGCAGGATTTATTTTTGTAATTAATTTATTTGATTTAGGAGGAAATGATAAATTAATCAAAAAAGGTTATAAAACTGAAAGTTTAATAGAATTTCCTGGACATTAAATTTGGTCTGTACCAAGATTTTTTTCGTATAAGGGCATTAAAACAACCTGAGGCTCTTAAATAATAAATTTTACTTTTTTTTGCACTAATAATTTTCATAAAAAAACTTAACAATAAATTTTTAAAAGAACTAATCAAAGAAAAAAATAATGTATAAATAAAACTATCATGTTTAAAACTATAGTAAGTTTTAGACCACATCCAATGCCAATTTCTACATTTCTCATACTCAAACCCAATATTTGATGATTTCGCAGAAAGATGTTTTATATAAGCATTGTTTATAACAAAAATATTTCCAAAATTTTTTTTAACTGTTTTACATAAATCAATATCCTCTAAATAGAGAAAAATATTATCATCAAAAATTTTTTTTTTTTTAAATTTATTAAGGTTTAAAAACATTGCAAAACCTTTCACATAATCTACTTTTAAAAAATTATTTTTAAATTTGGTTTTAGATAATTCATTTTTACTGAAATATCCATAATTTACATCATTAGATTGAGGTGCAATTATAGAAAAATTACCATTTAATTTTTCTGCCACATTTACCAAATTTTTTACACAATTCTTTCTTAAGATTGTATCTGGACTTATTAAAAAAAAATACTTTGTGTTTGATTGACTAATTATCTGATTGTATCCAGCTCCAAATCCATTATTTTTTTTTGATAAAATAAATTTTATATGAGGATATTTTTTTTTTACTATGTTTTTAAGTAGTTTGTCATTTGAGTTATCTAAAATTATAATATTTTTAAAATTTTTTATACTTTTTAAACAATTAAAGATTACTTTTTCACTTTTAAAAGTAACTAAGCCAATTGTTAAATTTTTATAATGCATTTAAATATATTAATATAGTGTTATAAGGTTTCTTTATATATGAAAAAAAGATTTATAGTAACTGGAGGACTTGGTTTCATAGGCAGTAATTTAATAGAGTTATTGCTTAAAAAAAATCATTATGTAATAAATATAGATATAGGTTCATACTCATCAAATAGCTACAATACAAAAGATTTTGACAAAAATAAGAATTATAAATTAATAAAATGCAATATTGGTGAAAAAAATAAAATAAAAAAAATATTTAACAAATATCGTCCTAATGGAATTTTTAATCTTGCTGCTGAAACACACGTCGACAGATCTATTGAGAATCCTAAAATATTTTTTCTTTCAAATGTAATATCATTAATTGATTTTTTAGAAGTATTTAAAGATTATTGTAAAACTAAAAAAAACATTAAATTAATTCATATATCTACAGATGAAGTTTATGGGGATATAATAAAAGGTAGAACTACAGAAAAATCCAAATACTATCCAAGTTCTCCATACGCTGCAAGCAAAGCGTCTTCGGATCATTTAGTTTCATCATATATTAAAACTTTTAATCTTCCTTGTATAATAACAAATTGCTCTAACAATTATGGTCCAAAACAACATCCAGAGAAACTAATTCCTAAATTAATTTATAATATTATTAATAACAAAAACTTACCTATTTATGGAACTGGAAAGAATTCAAGAGAATGGATTTATGTCAAAGATCATTGCGATGCATTAATTAAAATTTACTACAGAGGTAAAATTGGTGAATTTTATAATATAGGATCAAATAAAAATTTAAGTAACCTTGATATTACTAAAAGATTAATAAAAATTTCAAAAAAATTTAATAAGATTGGTAAAAATGTTAAAATTAAATTTGTTAAAGATAGACCTGGTCATGATTTACGATACGCTTTAAATAGTAAAAAAATAAGAAAAAATTTCAATTGGACACCAAAAACGAATATTAATAAAGGTTTAGAAATAAGTTATTTGTGGTACTTACAAAATACTAACTATTATAAAAATATTAAGAAAAAATATATTACAAAAAGAATTGGATTAATTAAATGATTAATAAAGGAATAATACTAGCTGGCGGATCTGGTAAAAGAATGAGTCCACTAACAAAAGCTGTAAACAAACAACTTCTACCAATTTATGATAAGCCACTTATTTACTATCCATTAAGTATATTAATGCTATCAAAAATTAAAAATATACTAATTATTGTAAATAAAGGACAAGTTGAGCAGTATAAAAAAATTATTCCAAATGGAAAAAATCTTGGAATAAAAATAACTTATGCTGAGCAAGATAAACCATCTGGTTTGCCAGAAGCATTTAAAATAGGAGAAAAATTCATTGGCAAATCTAATGTTTCGCTTATTTTAGGTGATAACTTTTTTTATGGTCAAAGCTTAACAAAAAACTTAATAAATTGTACTAAACTAAAAAATGGAGCTAGAGTTTTTTTAAATCAAGTAAAAAATCCAGAACTTTTTGGAGTTGCAAAAATTAACGAAAGAAAAAAAATAACTAAAATTGTTGAAAAACCAAAAGAAAAATTCTCCAATTATGCTATTACTGGATTATATTTTTTTGATAATAAAGTAATAAAATATTCGAAAGAGCTTAAACCATCTAAAAGAAACGAAACCGAAATAACAGATTTATTAAAAAAATATTTAAGCAAGAATCAACTAAGCGCTGAAATTATTGGAAGAGGTGGAGCTTGGCTTGATACAGGCTCAATTGAGTCATTTTATGAAACTACAAATTTTGTATCTACGATCGAAAAAAGACAGGGCTTTAAAATTGCTTGTTTAGAAGAAATTTCCTTATTAAATAAATGGATTTCAAAAAAACACATTAAAAAACAAATAGTTTTTTATGGAAACTGTGGATATTCAAGTTATTTAAAAAAATTACTATAAGTTATGAAAGAAAAAATTTTGTTAACCGGTGCATCTGGGTTTATTGGATTAAATCTTCTTGAAAGTTTACTAAAAAATAAAAAAGTAATTATTATTTTAAGAAAAAAAAATAATAAAATTAATCAACTTAGAAAAAATAAAAATTTGAAAATAATATATTATAATGAAATTGATAATTTAAACGATTTATTAAAAAGAATTAAAGCTGATGTTGTAATACATTGTGCAACTCATTATGTAAAAAATCATAGTTATAAAGATATAATTAAGATGAATTATTCAAATATTTTATTTGGTAATTTAATCCTTGAAAATACTAAATATATTAAATTTAAAAAGTTTATTAATTTTTCAACAGTATGGGAAAATTACAATGGAATTAAAAATAATCCAAAAAACCTTTACTCATCTTATAAACAATCATTTTCTAATATCCTTAACTTTTATAAAAATAAATATTCAAAAATAAAGTTTTATAATATTTTTTTATCTGAAACCTTTGGAAAAAATGATAATAGATTAAAATTAATTCCTGTGTTAAAAAAAAATTTTAAAAGCTCTAAAATTACTAGAATAGTGTCAAAAAACTTAATTTTAAATATTTTAAATGTGCATGACGTAATAAAAGCAATAGAAATATTGTTGAAAAAAAACGTTAAGAAAGGTGATTATATAATTAAAAATAGTCAAAATTTTTTAATATATAATATTGTTGAAAAAATAAATAATCTAGGCATTAAAAGATTAAAAGTTAATTATTTATCAAATAAAATCATTAAAGAAAAATTATATAATTATAAACCTTTGCCCTTATTTAAATCTAAAGATAGTAAACTTATAGATGTTGTAAGGCATATAGTTAGTTAGATTTATGAAAAAAATTTATTATGGAAAAGCTGTTTATGATAAAAAAGAAATAAATGCAGTCGTTAATGTATTAAAAAATAATAGTCTATCTTTAGTCGATGGCCCACATGTTAAAAAATTAGAAAGAGTTGTTGCAAGTTTATTTGGTAAAAAATTCGGGTTAATGGTAAATTCAGGATCTTCAGCTAATCTGTTAGCTTTGGCTTCATTAAAATTTAAAAAAGGATCTGAAATAATTACTCCAAATTTGACTTTTTCTACTACTGTAGCTCCAATTTATCAACTTAATTTAATACCACATTTTATTGGGGCTGAAAAAAATAAATTTCTTGCTGATATAAATCAAATTGAAAAATGTATTAACAAAAAAACTGTAGCTATAATGATACCAAATCTTCTTGGAAATATATGTGACTGGAAAAAAATATATAAAATTGCAAAAAAGTACAGTTTAAAAGTAATTGAAGACTCTGCTGACACTATTGGATATAAAGTTGATAACAAAAATCTTGGGAAATATTCTGACATAGTTACAAACAGCTTCTACGCATCACATATAATTAATGGTGCGGGCACCGGTGGAATCGTTTGTTTTAACAACTATAAAGAATATCAAAATGCAAAACTTTTAAGAGGATGGGGTAGATCATCTGCAATATTTAATGAGTCCGAAAATATTAAAAAAAAGATTTAATGTAAAAGTGTCTGGAATAGATTATGATGCAAAATATATTTTTTCTGATTTAGGTTATAATTTTTTACCTTCTGAAATATCAGCTGCATTCGCGTTAGAACAAGTAAAAAAATTAAAAAAAAAACATCGAAATTAGAAACAGAAATTTTAATTTTTTAAAAGAATTCTTCAATAATTACAAAGATTTGTTCTATCTTCCAGAACAAAATAAAGGTGTAAAAACTGCATGGTTGGCATTTCCTTTAGTTATTAAAAAAAATAAATATTTTGATAGGAAAAAACTACAAATTTATTTTGAAAAAAATAATATTCAAACAAGAACTATTTTTACCGGAAATATACTCAAGCAACCAGTAATGAAAAACAAATATTATAAAATAAATAAAAATATAAATTCAGTATCAGATAATGTAATGAAAAATGGTTTACTTTTAGGTTGTCATCAAGGTATGAAAAAAAGTGAGCTTAATTATGTATGCAAAATATTTAAAAAAATAATTAATGAAAATAATTAGAACTAAATTTAAAGGCTTATTAATAATTAAAAAACAAAGTTATAGTGATTCAAGGGGCTATTTTAGAGAATTATTTATACAAAAAATATTAAAAAAAAAATTTGTATTTGAATATATATCTAAATCCAAAAAAAATGTTTTAAGAGGATTACATTTACAAACAAAAAAACCACAAGGAAAATTAATTACAATACTTAATGGTAAAGTATTCGATGTAGCACTTGACTTAAGAAAAAAATCAAAAACTTTTGGTAAGTACTTTTCTATTATACTTTCTGATAAAGAAAATAAATCAATATACATTCCGGAAGGATTTGCCCATGGATTTTGTGTTTTAGAAAATGACACACTAATGCACTATAAGTGCACAAATTATAGAGATAAAAAATTTGAGAAAGGTATTTTGTGGAATGATCCTAAAATTAAAATTAAGTGGCCAATAAAAAAACCAATTATATCTAAAAAGGACAAATATCAAAAAAATTTAAATGTTTTTTTTAAAAAAAATTATTAAGTAAGTTTTAATTTGGTAGCGGGAAGTGGGATCGAACCACTGACCTCGGGCTTATGAGTCCCGCGCTCTAACCAACTGAGCTACCCCGCCATTAGATTTTTTTAGTTGGTTTATAATAGTTTTAAATTTGATACAATCAACAATATTTATGGAATTTAATAAATTAAACGCACAAGATAAAATTGCTTTACTAACATTACTTTTAAAAGAGTAAATAAAAAAGGTTTTAAAAATTCAATCGACAAGTTCCTAAATATAATTAATTAAAAGTAAAGACGAGCTTCACAAACAACAGCAAAATCATAAAGATTTAAATTAAATATTTCAATTTATACTGGTGTTAATTAATCAAAAATTTAATTTGAAATAAATGATAAGGTCTGTATATCTTCGCTTTTGTGAGAATAGAAGAAGATCTTAAACTAGATTATTCAGATGTACTTTTTAGACCGAAAAGAAGTACTCTTCAAAGTCGTAAAGACGTAAATTTAAAAAGAACCTACAAATTTAAATATAGTAATAATGAATGGTCAGGAATTCCTATAATGGCTGCTAATATGGATGGAGTTGGAGAACTGGGTATTGCTGAAAAATTGTCTGAATATGGAATGATTACATGTTTAACTAAACAACACGATATAAAAAAAATTAAACAATTTAAAAAAATTAAATCAATTTATCCTAATATTGCATTAAGTATTGGAATTAAAAAAGAAGATTTTCAAAACTTAGATCTAGTTTTAAAAGAGTATAGTTTTATTAAATTCATATGCATTGATGTTGCAAATGGTTATTCAGAACACTTCAGCAAATTTTTAAAATCTGTAAGAGATAAATATCCTACAAAAACAATTATAGCAGGTAATGTGGTTACTGCAGATATGACCCAAGAATTAATACTTAGTGGAGCTGATATTGTTAAGGTTGGAATAGGTCCAGGGAGTGTTTGTACAACAAGAATTCAAACTGGGGTTGGATATCCACAACTTAGTGCAGTCATAGAATGTGCTGACGCAGCTCATGGTTTGGGGGCACATATAATTGCAGATGGTGGTTGCACTTGTCCAGGCGATGTTGCGAAAGGTTTTGGAGGTGGAGCTGATTTTGTTATGCTCGGTGGAATGTTTGCTGGACATGATGAAGGGAAAGGGAAAATTGTAAAATCAAATGGTTCAAAATATATAGAATTTTATGGATCAAGCTCTGATGTTGCGAATAAAAAACATTATGGAGGACTATCGCATTATAGAAGTAGTGAAGGAAGAACAGTTAGAGTTAAATACAGAGGAAAAATTAAAGATACAATATTGAATATACTTGGTGGAATTAGAAGCAGTTGTACTTATGTTGGAGCTCCTTCGTTAAAACAATTAAGCAAGTGTACAACTTTTGTAAGAGTTGCAAGACAATTTAATGATACATTTGTAAAATAATTTAAATTATTTTAATTTCATCTCCTATTTTAATTGTGCCTGATTTTAAAATTTGACATCTCAATCCACCTTTTCTTAGAAACTCTTTGATAATATTATCTTTACCAAGATTTTCCTGAAGTGATTTACACGGTCTACATAGGTCGTTTACTAATAATTCAGAACTCCCAATAGATAATTTTTTTCCAATCAAATCATTAAGTTTAATATCTTTTGTAATTAAATTTCTTCTAAAATCTTTATATGAGAAATTAGTTTTAAATGAGCTGTTGTAATAATCTATATTTTCACTTTCGATTAGGGTAATTTGGCTTCGTATATCGTTATCATCTATAAAATATCTGTCCCCTTTTATTCCTTTACCCTCAGTAATTTCAATTGTCTCAACATTAGTTATAGAACCATTGTTTATTTTTGCTATGCCAATTTCTAGAATTTTTGACATTATTTATTTTTTTTAGAAATATTAATATTCCCTATATAAAACATTAAAACAATGTATTGTACTAATGCATATATTGCTATTGGTGTAATGTATGCAATTTTATCAAAAATCTGCGCTCCAACAACAATTCCCATTGCACCATTTTGAAGAAGGGCTTCTATTCTTATTGCTCTTTTTGAGCCTATATCTTCAATAAACAAATCAGTTACAGTGAAGACTAAAACTAATATTAAAAAAACAATTATAAATGAAATTCCACCAGTATCTTCAAAGTAACTTCTTAAATTGAATCTTTCTGTATAAATTGCATAAAAAATAATAAATAAGAAAAGAAATAAAGCTGCTCTGTCTAAAGCAAATGTTTTAGTTGAAATATACTTTGGATATTTTGATCTTAATAAAACTCCTAAAAATGTTGGAAATGACATGAAAAAAAATAATTTCAACGAAAAAGTTAATAAATCTACTTCAAAATTTCCCTCAAATATAAAGATAGAAAACAAACTCAAAAATATAGGTATAGTAATAAAAGAAAATAAAGCACATAAAGAAGTTAAAATAATTGATAAAGCAACATTTCCATGCACTAGCTTTGTTGCGTAGTTTGACATGACAGCTGAAGGAAGTGTAA
>CACFKJ010000021.1 GCA_902566805.1 uncultured Pelagibacteraceae bacterium | reverse complement strand
CCTATAATTTGAAAAAAACCTATATCAACACAAGCTCTTTCTATTTTTTTAATTGTTTTAAAGGCACTTACTGTATCAAAATTATTTTTAGTTAATGAAGATATATTAATTGTTGGAATATAATTTTTCATCTATTTGGCGTATCAGTAACTATCATTTGGTCTCTAGCTTTTTCCCTAATGTAAATATAAACACCTGCTCCAATAATTAAAGCAACACCTATAAATGTTCTTGGAGACGGAATATCATTAAATAATATATATCCTATAATTATTGACCAAATTATTAATGAGTATTCAAACAAAGAAACTGCAGATGGAGAGGCGATTGAGTATGCAGAAAATACACAATAGAAAGAAACAGCAGCAACAAAACCCATAAAAATAATAAATGGCCATGCATAACTTGGATTAGTGAACCATTCTCTAAAAATAAATTGGAAAGTCGGGTCTGAGTACGTATTAAACTGTCCCTCGCCAGCAAAAATATAAAATAATATACTTATTGTTATAGCGCCAATGTATAGATGACACATTTGAGTATAAACATTATCTTTATCTGAAGTGTATTTTGTTATTGTCATTGAAATTGCATAGCATAATGCACAAGCAACTGGTGCTAGCTTCATATAATTAAAGTCATTAAAGTTTGGATCTAATACTATATACACACCTAAAAATCCAACGCAAATACCAAGCCATCGTCTTATTCCAATTTTTTCTTTCAAAAATATCATTGCCAAAATTGATATAAAAAATGGACTGGAAAAAAAAAGAGCATTTGCCATTGCCAGCGACATAAATGTTAGTGAAATATAAAAAAAACTGAAACCAAAAAAGAAGCAAATAACTCTGAAAATTGCAAGGAAAGGATAATGAGCTTTTAAGATTAATTTTTGTTTAGTAAATTTTAAAAATAAAATTAATAATACTAAGGCTGTAACAGTTCTTCCAAAATATAGTTCATAAAGAGCAGTATCTTCATATACATATTTAATTAAGGCGTCTTGAATTGAAAAGATTGCCATTCCTGCAAGAATCAATAAAATCCCTTTAGGATTATTATTTGGAGTACTCATTTCCGCTGTATATCAAAAAAAAATTAATTTTTAAATTTATAAAATTTGTGTCATATTCAACTTATGATTTCAGAAGAAGATAAAATAATGATGGAAACTTTATATTGGTGGGGTATTCCAACTTTATTTAGATGCAAAAATGATCCTGATCCAAAAAACTGCGATATAGCTTTAGTAGGAGTTCCTCATAGTACTGGAAACGGTACAACAGAGAGAGACCAACACCTAGGTCCCAGAGCAGTTAGAAACATTTCAGCAATGTTAAGAAGATCACATTTTGATTTTAAAATCGATCCATGGAAAGAAAATAAAATTCACGATCTTGGAGATGTTCCTTTTCCTGAAGCAAATAATAATGAAAAATGTATAGAAAGAATTTCTGAATTTTATGATTATATTGAAAAAGCAGAAAAACCTGTAGTTTCAATTGGAGGCGATCATTCAATTACCGGAGGAATTGTTCAGAGTTTAGCAAAAAAAAATTCAAAATTAACTAAAGGAAAAAAAATAACATTAGTACACTTTGATGCGCATACAGATTGTTATGAAAAATTAGATCATTTTTTAGGAGCAAAAAAATCAGCTGCACATTGGGCATCATATTTAGTTAAACAAGGCAATGTTGATCCGAGTACTAGTACACAAATAGGAATTCGCGGAAATCCAAGAACTTTAGATTGGTTACAAGCAAGCTACGACATAGGATATCAAGTAATTACAATGGATGAATATAAAGAATTAGGTCACGATAAATGTTCAAAGATGATTTTAGATAGACTAGGCGATAATCCAATTTATGTTACATTCGATTTAGATTGTTTAGATGCAACAGTTGCACCTGGTACTGCGAATTTAGAGCCTGCTTTTAGAGGTTTTAATATGGACGAAGCAAGAAGATTAATTCAAAGTCTTAAGGGGAAAAATGTAATAGGAGGAGATGTTGCTTGTTTAATGCCAACAAAAGATAGTCCTAATAATATTACTTCAATGGTTGCTGCTTCGATCATGTTTGAAATTATATGTTTAATAAGTATTAATTTAAAAGGATAATTTAGTATCGAAAAATAACATATCAGCAATTCATAAATTACATCAATTATTCTGCATACCAGCATTTCTTAAAAAACATTTTAAATACAAAAGTGAATCAAATATTTTTTCTTCATGAAAAATTTAAAATTTATTACGGCATTATTGTTTTTTATGAACATTTCAGTGCCTAGCTTTGCCGAAACAACTGTTTCTGCAGAGGTTGGATTTATATTTAACACATTTCTTTTTTTAGTATGTGGATTTCTAGTAATGTTTATGGCTGCTGGTTTTGCAATGTTAGAATCTGGAATGGTAACTTCAAAAAGTGTATCAGTTATTTGTGCAAAAAACATTGGTCTTTTTTCAATCGCAGGAATAATGTTTTGGCTTTTTGGTTATAACGTTGCATACGGTATACCTGAGGGAGGATATATAGGAAAATTTATTCCTTGGTCAGATGCTAGTAAGTTAGAAACTGGTTATGCAGATGGTTCTGACTGGTATTTCCAAATGGTATTTTGCGCAACCACAGTATCAATTGTTTCTGGAACATTAGCCGAAAGAATTAAATTGTGGCCATTCTTTTTGTTTGCAGCAATTTTAACTGGATTTTTATATCCATTTGTAATGGGATGGCAATGGGGCGGTGGCTGGTTAGCGGCCAGAGGTTTTTCAGATTTTGCAGGATCTACTTTGGTCCATTCTACTGGTGGAGCTGCGGCTCTAGCAGGTGCATTACTATTAGGTCCAAGACTTGGAAGATTTTCTAAATCAGGAGCGCCAGCGCCAATAAAACCTTTTGCAGCATCCTCAATACCTTTAGTAACAATAGGTGTTTTTATATTGTGGTTAGGTTGGTTTGGTTTTAATGGTGGATCGCAACTTGCAATGGGTACTGGAGACGATGCGATTGCTGTATCTAAAATATTTATTAATACAAATTTAGCTGCCTGTGGTGGAGTTATGGCTGCAGCAATAGTTACAAGATTAAATTTTGGTAAAACTGATGTAATTCAAATGCTTAATGGAGCAATTGGAGGACTAGTAGCTATTACTGCAGAGCCACTAATGCCTACACCTTTAGCTGCAATTTTAATTGGTGCTGTAGGTGGAATTATAGTTGTGTATGGAACTAAATTTTTATTTTCAGTTAAAATAGATGATGTGGTTGGAGCAGTTCCTGCACATTTATTTGCTGGTATTTGGGGTACTTTAGCAGTTCCAATTACAAACTCAGGTGCAAAATTTGGAACACAGCTTATTGGAGTTATAGCAATAAACGGAACAGTTTTTGTTATTTCTTTAATTATATGGGCAATAATGAAAAATACATTTGGTATTAGATTAAGTAAACAAGCTGAGATCAAAGGTACCGATGTAACAGAAACAGGAGTTATTGCATACGCAATTAGAGACTAAGATTTTAATTGCGAGGTTTTTAGGGGTCCTTCATTGTTCCCACGAATTATGTCAAAGGGCCCCTAAAAATTAGTAAATCTCAATATTTTTGTTATATAAACTTCAAATTAATGAAAAAAAAAACAAAAAAAATTAAAACAAAAATTAAAGCTCAATTTAGAAAAAATAAAAAAATCTTTAACAAAAAAATTAATGATTTCTTTGATTGGGTAAAAGGTGCTGAACTTGTTAGTTTAAAAGAATGTGACACAACTGAGGATCCAGTAAGACCTGAGCTTGATAATGATTTTAGAACCTCTTATGGAAGAAAAATTTATGGGGTAAAATATAAAAACGAAATTCATGCGATAATGTGTTTCGCATTTACAAATTACATTCCTAAAACTGTTAAGGATCTTGATAATTTTAGTAAAGATGCTTTTTTACAAAGTGCTCTTAGAGATCAAAAAGTAGGTCAAATTGCAATAGCATATACGGTTTGGTCAAAGAAAAAAGGAGGAGGAAAATTAATTGTAAAAGAGGTATTTAAAATGATTAAAAAATCAAATCATTTGAATAGATTAGTTACTTTGTCTCCATTAACAGAAATGGCAAGTAACTTTCATTTAAGAAATAAAGCTAAACTCATAAGTGTGAATGAAACAACTCAAAATTTTGAATATATTAAATAAATTTAATTTAAAATTAAATCTGCTGCTTTTTCTGCAATCATAAGAGTAGGAGCATTTAAGTTAGCACTTGGAATTTCGGGCATAACTGAAGCATCAACAACTCTTAAATTTTTAATACCTTTAACTTTTAAACTTTCATCTACTACAGCCATTTCATCTATACCCATTTTACAAGTGCCACATGGATGATAAGCAGTTTCGGCATTAGATCTAATATATTCATCTAATTCATCGTCTGTTTGTTTATCAGTTCCAGGGCCTATTTCTTTACCTGCATGTTTTGCTAAAGACGGTTGAGATAATATTTTTCTTGCCACATGTATACATTCTCTAGTTTGTTTTAAATCATCTTCGTCTTCTAAATAATTGAATAATATTTTTGGATAGTCATATGGATTTGATGAATTCAATGTAATTAAACCCCTGCTTTTTGGATGATTTGGACTTGCATGTAATTGGTAACCATGTGAGCTTGGATTTACAAGACCATGATTAATTACAAAAGACGGGAAAAAGTGAAATTGAATATTTGCGATTTCTCTTTCCGGGGAAGATTTTGCAAACCCACCAGCTTCTAAAAAAGATTTTGAACAAGGGCCAGATTTAGATAGAAACCATTGAATTCCTGCGAGAACTTTAGGAATTAATTTTGTGTAAGTATAAAGAGTATTAGGAGTTTTGCATTCTTGCATAATATATGTTTCCAAATGATCCTGTAAATTTCGTCCCACTCCTTTTAATTCATGAATTGTTTTAATTCCTTTTTCTTTCAAGTGATTTGAGTCGCCAATTCCAGAAAGCATTAGTAATTGGGGAGAATTAATTGAACCACCACTTAATATTACTTCTTTTTTAGCGAATATTTTTTGTATTTTGTTTTTGATTTTTACTTCTATACCTATAGCTTTTTTTCCATCAAAAATAATTTTTTCTACGAACGAATTAGTAAACACATTTAAATTCTTTCTTTTTTTTGCTGGATTTAGATAATATCTAGCAACACTTGCTCTCTCCCCATTATGAATTGTTGTATCAAACATCCCAAATCCTTCTTGATTTTCACCATTCATATCCTCGTTAATTGTATGGCCTGCTTCTAAAGCTGCACCTAAAAAATCTTTAAATAAAGGATTATCATTTTTTGATTTATCTACGGGTAATAATCCTAGAGACCCTCTATACTGATCTTTCCCTTCAGACCAAGTTTCAATTTTTTTAAAATAAGGAAGTATTTTTTCATAAGACCAAGATTTTAGTCCAAAATTTTCCCAGCGTTCATAATCATCTCTGTTACCCCTAACAAAAACCATGCCATTGTGAGCTGAACAACCACCTATCATTTTTCCTCTTGGACAAAATAATCTTCTATTATTTAAATGAGGTTCTGGTTCTGAATAATATTTCCAATTATATTTTGGATCATGCATCGTATATAGTAAAGCCAACGGCATTTTTACTTTCCAAATATCACTCGAACCTCCAGCTTCAAATATCCCAACTTTATTATTTTCATTTTCTGAAAGTCTATTTGAAAGAACACATCCAGCTGATCCAGCACCAACAATAATATAATCAAAATTCATAAAATTAAGATGGACTATCTCCTTCTATTGCAATTCTGTCCATAACTCTCTCATAACCAAGACCTCTACCAGGATAAAAATCTGCAATTGCAAAATGAATGACACTTCTATTATCCCATATACAAACTGTATTCTCTGACCAAGTAAATCTACAGGTTAATTCAAGTCTAGCTTGGTGATCAAAAATTTTTTTAAGAATTTCATCACTTTCTTTTTTTTCTAAACCTATGATTTGTTTTGTATATGTCCAATTTACAAATAGTATTTTGTTACCAGTTTCTGGATGTGTTCTGACCACAGGATGTTCATTTGAAAATTCATTACTATTTTTGTTTATATTTCTTTCCATTTTTTTATAATTTTCTAAAAAAAATTCTGCACCCAAAGAGCTATGTATAGCCTTTTTATCTTTTATTTTTTCTTTTATGTTTTTATCTAGCGTTTCCCATGCTAGTTCCATATTTGAAAAACATGTATCTCCACCAACAGGAGGAATTTTAATTGATTTTAAAATTACTGCTTTTGTAGGTTTAAAATTATAACTAACGTCACTATGCCAATTTTCGCCCCATTGATTTTGTTCATCTTCAGCCTTTATTATTCGAACTATTTCAGGATAATTATCTAATCCTTTAACATAGGCATGTGTTTCTAAAGGTCCAAATTTTTTAGCTAGAGCCACGTGTTCTTCCTCATTTATATTTTGGTCTCTAAAAAATATAACTTTATGCTCTAATAATAAATTATTTATTATTTTGAAATTTTTATCTGAAGTATCTTTAAGATTAATTCCAGCGACCTCTGCCCCTAAAGCTCCTGATAATAATTTTATTTCCATAATTATTTTTTTAATTTTCCTTTAATCTTTAAATTATCAATTTGAAAATTTGCTTTATTTGTACTTATAAAACTATCCATTATTTTTGTTCTTTCTTCATCAAATTCGGCTACTTTTCTCTCGTTTAGATTTATATAAAGTGATAGCATTTCTATAGTTGCGGAAAGTTTATTTGTTTTTTTTTCATACATCTCTAATCTAAAATGTAATCTTTTTTTATCATGATCAAAAAAAGTTAAAACTATTTCAACTTCATCTCCTTCTTTTACTTCACTATTATAAGTCGTATGGGTTTCTACAACCATTGTACTCATTTTGGTCGTCTTGGCAGAACTTTCGCCCATCTTGAATTTTTCTAATACAACTTCCCACGCTTTATCAAAAATTAATACATAGTAAGCCATATTTAAATGGTCATTGTAATCTGTCCATTCTTTTTGAATTAGTTGATTTGTTACATGAACCGACATTTTTTTATTTCCTAACTATATTTATGATAGTATAAATTATTTAAAATGAACAACAAAGTTTTTATATCTTGTGCTGTTACTGGATCTGGAGATACTGCATCTAAACATCCGGATTTGCCTAAAACACCAAAGCAAATTGCAACTGCTGCCATAGAGGCCGCTAAAGCAGGAGCTGCTATAGCACATATTCACGTAAGAGAAGATGACGGTACTCCAAGTAGAAGACTAGAATTATATAAAGAAGTTGTAGATAGAATACGTTCAAGTGATACAGATGTTGTTTTAAATTTAACTACAGGCATGGGGGGAGATTTGGATATTGGGCAAGGAAAAAATCCGTTAGAATTTGGACCATTAACTGATATGGCAAATGTTATGGAAAGAATAGCAAATGCTGAACAATTTTTACCTGAAATCTGTACTCTTGACTGTGGAACTTTAAATTTTGGAGATAGTTCTGTTATAACTGTAAACACACCTAATGATTTGAGAAAAGCAGCAAAAAGATTACAAGAAATCAATGTCAAACCAGAGATAGAAGCTTTTGATTTAGGAAACATGTGGTTTGGATCCCAACTATATAAAGAAGGATTATTAAGTGATCCACCAATGTTTCAAATGTGTCTAGGAATACCATGGGGAGCTCCAGCAACACCTTTAGCGATGCAAGCAATGAAAGATATAATGCCTAAAGAGGGTATTTGGTCAGGATTTGCAATTTCAAAAAATGAAATGCCTTTTGTAGCCCAAACTGTGATTATGGGAGGTAATCCTAGAGTAGGTTTAGAAGATAATTTATATTTAGAAAAAGGAAAGCTCGCTACAAACGCACAATTAGTTGAAAAAGCAATCAGAATTGTTAATGATCTTGGTGCATCAATAATGACACCGGCCGAGACAAGAGAAAAGCTAAAGTTAAAAAATTACAAATAAGTTATTTTAAAGTAAAACTTAGTGTGTCAACTTGCTACACTTAGAGTAGTTGATTAAATTAATTTAATTACTATTTAATTAATATGAATTTTACTGAAAACTTTACAATATGAAAAACTTTAAAAACCTGGCATTAATACTTATTTCAATACTTTTCTCAACAAATGCTCTTGCGCAAGACGAAACTATTGAGATGCTAAATAAATTAGATAAAGAAACCATGGTTTATTCAAAGAAAGTAGTAAGAGTAAATGTCGGTGACACAGTATTTTGGAAAGCAACCGATAAAGGCCACAATGTAGAATTTATTAAAGGTGGTGTTCCCGAAGGTGTTGAAAAATTTAAATCTAAATTCAATAAAGATACTCAATATACTTTTGAAATTCCTGGCATATATGCTTACTGGTGTACACCCCATAAAAATATGGGAATGATTGGATTTGTTGTTGTTGGAGATGATAAATCAAATTTAGAGGCTATTAAAAAAATAAGATTTTCTGCAAAATCAAAAAAAATTGCTCCGGAATTGATTAATAGTTTGTAATTCAATCTAGTCTAGTAGCATTACCATCAACAGGAATTGTTTGTCCTGAAACTCTCTCTGAGTCATTAGAAATTAAAAATGAGCACATCTTGGCTATATCCTCCTCATAGATCCAACAATTCATTGATGCCATCGATATAAAGTCTTTTTCTATTTTACTTTTGGAAATTTTTAAAAATTTTGATTTATCTTTTATGACCCTCACCATTCTATCGCCTTTAATAGTACCTGGACAAATTGCATTTACTCGAATTTTAAATTTACCTAATTCCATTGCCAAGGTTTTTGTCATTCCTATTACAGCCCATTTGCTAGCAGCATAAGGTGATCGTAATGGAAAACCTAAAATACCTGCTCCCGAGGAAATATTTATTATCGAACCACCTTTATTTTTTTTAAGCATTGGTATTGCAAGTTTAGTAAAATAGAAATGACTTATAACGTTAATTTTAAGAGTTCTTTCCCAATCATGGGAATTTAATTTTTCTATAGTTCCAGTGGGGCCAGCAATTCCTACATTATTAATTAATGAGTCTATTTTTTTTGTTTTTTTTTTTACTTTATTAAAAAAATTTATTACTTGAGTTTCACTCGAAGCATCGCATTTATAAATAAAAAGTTTTTTATTTAATAATGGATTTTTTTTGATTTTTTTTAAATGTTTATCATCTATATCACAAAGATAAACATAAGCACCTTTTGAAAGACAAACTTTAGCAGTAGCCCAACCAATTCCCGATGCCCCAGCAGATATAATAATTTTTTTATTTTTTAAAACCAAATCAGTCATTAATTATGACTTCGATAAAGATTTCTGCAATTCTTTATTTGTAATATATCCTTTTATATTTCCTTGTTTGTCAACAACTTCACAATTTGAATTAGTGCAGACTACTTGAGGTAAAAATTCTTCGATAAATTGATCTTCATTAACTTTAACTAAATTGTTTTTATCTATATTATTTGAGTCATTTATTGATTTCATTATTATTTTAGCTTTAATAACCTTTGCTCTATTTACATCTTTTACAAAAGCTTCAACATAATCATCAGCTGGGTTCATTATTATATCTACAGGTGTACCAACTTGGACAAGTTTACCTGCATTTAATATTCCAATATGATCCCCAAGTCTTAATGACTCATCTAAGTCGTGAGTAATAAAAACTATTGTTTTTTTTAATTCTGATTGTAAGTCCAATAGCTGTTTTTGCATATCACTTCTGATTAAAGGATCTAAAGCCGAGAAAGCTTCATCCATTAACATTATATCTGTATTAGTAGCCAGAGCCCTTGCTAGACCAACTCTTTGTTGCATACCTCCAGAAAGTTGGTTTGGATACTGATTTTCAAAACCGTTTAAGCCAACTGCCTCAATTTTTTCCATTGCTATTTTATTTCTTTCAGTGTCAGATTTGCCTTGCATTTCAAGACCGTAACCAACATTTTGAATAACAGTTTTATGAGGGAATAAGCCAAACCTTTGAAAAACCATACTCATTTTATGTCTTCTAAAATCTATAAGACTTTGAGTATTCAAAGACATTACATTCGTTCCTTCTATTAAAATATCTCCATCTGTCGGATCTATAAGCCTATTTAAATGTCTTATTAAAGTAGATTTTCCAGATCCAGAAAGCCCCATGCAAACAAAAGTTTCTCCTTCTTCTATTTTTAAAGAAACATTGTCTAAACCTACGGTATGTCCAGTTTTTTCTAAAACTTCATCTTTCGTAGCACCATCCTTAACCATTTGAAGTACTGATTTAGGATTGTTGCCAAAAATTTTGTAAACGTTGTTTATTTCTATCTTAGACATTTTATTTTTTCTCCTTTTTAGCAGGAGCTTGACGTTCTTGTAAAGTCTCTCCGTAAGATTGTGTAATTCTATCTAAAACAATAGCTAATAGCACTATTGCAATACCAGCTTCTGCTGCTCTTCCCACATTAAGTTGCTGTAATCCTAAAAGCACTTCATCTCCCAATCCTCTAGTTCCAATCATTGAAGCAATAACTACCATTGCCAAAGCCATCATAGTGCACTGGTTAATTCCTTGCATTATATTTGGAAGAGCTAGTGGTAGCTGAACTCCTAAAAGTTTTTGTCTTCTACTAGCACCAAAAGCATCTGCTGCCTCTATAACTTCTTTATCTACAAGTCTTATTCCTAAATCTGTGAGTCTTACCAAAGGAGGTACTGCATAAATAAAAGTTGCAATAATTGCAGGAACAGCTCCTAAACCAAATAACATTATTCCTGGAATTAAATAACAGAAACTTGGAATTGTTTGCATTAAATCTAAAACTGGCAACACCACATTTCTTGTTCTGACACTTCTAGACATTGCTATACCCAATGGTATTCCTGCAATAACACATAGGAAAATTCCTATAATCATTATAGCAGTAGTTTCTATAGCTTTTTGCCAAAAAATTGGATGAAGAAAACCAATAAAAAAAGTACAAGCACCAACAAAAATTGTTGTTCCTGTTTTTCTTCCACTTGCAAAATAAGTTAGTACAATAACTCCAAGTATAACTAATGGCCATGGAGCTTGAATCAAAAAGTTTTTCACTGCCATTAACATGGCAAGGAGAAAATTATTTATTGCTTCAAATACATATCCATATTTTTCATTTAAAGCTTTAAAAGCGGGATTAATCCAATTCATTAATGGTAAATCTAACCATTTTGGCCATTTACCACCTAACCAAGAAAAATCATTAAGTAACTCACTAACACTTTCAGGTTTTCTTTTAGATTGACTATAACTAGTAACTAATAACCATATAAAAGCAATAAGTAGTCCTAGATTAAAAAAAACTTTTTTATTTTTTTTAAGAAGTTCCATAGTTTTAGTCTTTCTATAAAGAAAGAGCCCCGAAGGGCTCTTTCATAATTAATTAAGATATTGGATTATAGAGCGGCGCTAACTTTTTTAGCAACGTCTGCTGGCACCCAATTTTTCCACATACTTTCATTTTTTAAGAAGTGCATAGCGGTAAGTTCCATATCACCGTCTGATTCATCTTCATAAAAAGCTAACATTTTGTTAACTGTAGCTGTTGGAATAGTATATTTCTTTAAGAAATCAGTTTCTTTTGGATGAGCTTTTGCCCAATCAGTTAAAACAGATTTTGTTAAAGCCATATCTCTATATTCACAAGCGCAGCTTTTCTTATAAGCATCTGGTCCATTTGCTTTAATATCTTCAACAACTGCAGACATAGCATTCCAACAATCAGAATCAAATTTTGGTTCTTTAAGTCTAACAAGATCAACTTTACCCATTAAACCAGTTGGTGCCCAGTAGTATGTAAAGATTGGTTTTTTCTTAGCAAAAGCTCCTGCAATAGCAGCATCTAATGCTCCACCTGAACCTGGGTCAAAGTTAGTATAGTATTTATCTAAACCATACTCTATTTGTTTAACCAAGTTTACAGTATAACAAGTCCAACCAGATATACAGCTAGTCATTCTTCCTTTTGAAGGATCTTCTGGATCTTTAAATAAAGCTGCAATTTTTGGATCTTTCATATCATCAACCGATTTTAGATTGTATTTATCAGCTGTAGCTTTATCTACATAGAAAGCTTGTTGTGAGTCAGGTGTGTTAACTCCAATATTAATTATAGTACCAGCCGCTTCATGAGGTTCATAATTAGCAATAATATTGTCATACCAAACTTCAGTTATTACATCTAACTGCTTGTCATAGTGAGCAGCCATTATAGGTGTAGTACTTCCTTTTGTAACAGACACTTCGCAACCATATCCTTTTTCAAGAATAAATGTTGTAATAGCAGTGTGAATGTTTGCACTTGACCAGTCAAAGTCACCCAGTCTAGCTTTACATTTTGCATTTGCGCTTGTTCCAACTAAAGATAAAGCTGATACAAGTAAAGCAGATAGAGCTAATTTTTTTAAAAACTTCATAGAATTATCTCCTTAAGTTAAGTTTTAATATCAACATTACATAATGGAAAAAGATAAAATACAAGAAATGATTTCTTAATTAAATACAACTATTAATTGTATTTTATTTATTAATATGTAGAATTATATTAATATTTGCATATGTCATCAATTTCGAAAATTGAAAAAAACAGTTCTTATTTAAAAATAATTTGGAACGACGGTGAAGAAAGTAAATTCAATTTTATGTGGCTTCGAGATAATTGTCCAACCGCACATGATAAAGATTCAAGGCATAGAATGTTTAATATTTTAAGTGTATCAACAAAAATTAATCCAAAAAAATATTCAGTAAATAAAGATGGTAAGCTAGAAATAGAGTGGAGCGAAGGAAATCATATAAGTTTATATGATTCAAAATGGTTAAGAGATAACTGTTATACAATAAAAAATAAAAAAGAATATGTTTCGCCTTATGAACTTTGGGACAATTCTCTTCAAAATAACTTAGATTCAGTAAAAATAAATTGTAAAGAAATAATGGATTCTGATGAAGGACTTATTAAATGGCTTAAATTATTACATCATAAAGGAATAGCAATAATTGAAAACGCACCAGTTGAAGACAAATCAGGTTTTAAAATATTAAATAGAATTAGTCATACTAGAGAAACTTTTTTTAAAACACCTTTTGAAGTTATAAATATACCAAAACCAAATAATTCAGCATATTCAGCCCATGCATTAAGAAACCACATGGATCTACCATGGTTTGAGAATCCACCAGGATATCAATTTCTTCATTGTTTAATAAATTCTGCTACTGGAGGAGACTCATCCGCAGTTGATGCATTTGCTGTAGCAGATTATTTAAAGAAAAATGAAAAAGATGTATTTGATATCCTAGTTAGTGTACCTCTTAAGTTTAGAGATAAAGATTATACACAAGAGGCAGTAAGAAGTGTTTATGGAACTGCGATTTCTTTAACTAAAGATGGAGATTATAATGATATTAGATACAGCATCGCAACACTAGACGCTTTAGATTGCCATCCAGATATTATGGAAAAAGTCTATAAAGCACATCATAGATTTGGAAATTTACTTCACGATAAAAAATTTCAAATAAATTTTAGATTAAAGCCAGGAGATATATTTTGCTTTAACAATAGAAGATTATTACACGGAAGAACAGAATTTGACCCAGCGTCAGGAAAGAGACATCTTCAAGGCTATTATATCGACAGAGACGAAATTATAGGAAGATTAAATTATCTTAAAAATTAGCTTATAAATTTTCAAAAATTAAATTATTTTTTGAAAATTTTTTAAAGTCGGATTTTTTTTTTATTGTATAAAAGTATTTTTCTTTATTTATATT
>CACFKJ010000020.1 GCA_902566805.1 uncultured Pelagibacteraceae bacterium | reverse complement strand
CGACCCACACATTTGGTTAGATCCAGTAAATGCTAAAGTTATTTTAAATGAAATGGTTGAACATTTAATAGAAAATGATGAAAAAAACGCTTCAACTTATAAAAAGAATTTAAAAAAAGCTGAAAAAGATTTAGATAAACTTTTAAAAAGGGTTAAATCTGATTTAAATAAAGATTTTAAATCAATTGTTTTTCATGATGCTTATCAATATTTTGAAAAAAGATTTGGTGTGAATGTATTAGGTGCATTTACAGTAAATACAGATGTTATGCCAGGAGCAGAACAACTTGCTGAAATTAGAGAAATTATTGAACACGATAAGGTTAGTTGTATATTTTCTGAACCTCAATTTAACCCTGATATAATAAAAGCTGTAGCTAAAGATATGGATATTCAAACTGGAGTAATTGATCCATTAGGCGCAACTTTAGATCCAGGTAAAGATTTATATTTTGATTTAATCAAAAACATGTCTAAATCTTTCAAAGGTTGCTAATTTAAAATTGATATTTTGTAATAAATAATATCTAATAAAGGGATGAACACTGTTTCCCTTACGTTAGATGAAATATTTGATTTAGCAAAAAAAACATTACTAGCTAATGGTTGTGACGAAGAAACAGCATCTATACTTTCAGATTTAATAATGAAAGCTGAAATAGATGGTTCATTATCTCATGGCTTATTTAGGTTGCCAGCTTATGTTACTGGTTTAAAAAGTGGTAAAATAAATGGTAAAGGCAAACCTGAGGTTAAAAAAATATCACCTAGTGTAATAAAAGTATTAGGAAATAATTGTCTAGCTCCAGTAGTTTTAAACAAAGGTATTCCAGAATTAGTAAAAGCTGCTAAAGAAAATGGAGTAGCAGTTTTAGCTATAAATAATTCACATCATATGGCTGCTATGTGGCCTGAAACAGAAATGATTGCTGAGCAAGGTTTGGTTGCTTTTGCGTGCACGTCTTACAAACCTGCCGTTGCACCAGCGGGAGCTACAAAACCATTATTTGGAACTAATCCAATTTCATTTGCATGGCCACGTCCAGGTAAAACTCCAGTTGTTTATGACATGGCAACAGCTTCAATGGCAATGGGTGAGGTTCAAGTTGCTAAAAGAGAAGGGCACAAAGTTCCATTAGGCACTGGTTTAACTAAGGATGGAAAAGAAACAACTGATCCAGGAGAAATAGCAGACGGTGGAGTACTACTTCCTTTTGGTGGTTATAAGGGATCAGGAATTGCCATGATGGTTGAATTGCTTGCTGGTGCATTAGTTGGAGATAATTTTAGTTATGAAACGGCAGCTAAAGATAACAATGACGGCGGTCCACCAAGTGGAGGAGAATTTATACTAGCAATTTCTCCAGAAAAGTTATCAGGCAATGATTGGAAAAAGCACTCAGAAGAATTTTTTGAAAAAATGAAATCCATGGAAGGTGTTAGATTGCCAGGTGAAAGAAGACATAAAAATAGATTAGATAAAGGCCCAAGAAATATAAATGAGGAATTAGTAAATAAAATTAAATCTTTAAGCTAATTCAATTTCAATAGGAGTGTGATCAGATGGTTTTTCTCTTCCACGAGGAAATTTATTAATATTAACGTTTTTTACAAAATTAATTAATGAACTAGATACTAAAAAATGATCTATTCTCATACCATTATTTTTTTGCCAAGCTCCACTAGTGTAGTCCCAAAATGTATAACCTTCTTTTTCTGGGTGAATAAATCTATAAGCATCGTGAAAACCTAAATTAATTAATTCTCTTAATTTTTTTCTTATTTCCAATCTAAATAAAGCATCATTTTCATAACCTTTTGGATTATGAACATCTTCAGCAGAAGGGATTATATTAAAATCACCACCAATAATTATATTTTCATTTTTTTTTGATAAAGATTTTAATTTTTTAATTAAACTTTCAAGCCAGTATAATTTGTATGTGTATTTTTCAGTATCTACAGGATTTCCATTTGGCGTATAAATATTAATTAAATTGATATTTTTATTTTTATATTTTACGTCAGCAGAAATCACTCGTGATTGTTTGTTTTTATCTTTAAAAATATCATTTTGAATATTTTTTAATTCTTTTTTTGATATTATTGCAACTCCGTTATAACTTTTTTGTCCATATACATAATTTTTATAATTCAATAATTCAATTTCATTAAATGGATAAGTTTCATTTTGTGTTTTAATTTCCTGCATCATTAAAATGTCAGGTTTGAATTTTTTTAAATATTCTTTTATATTTTCAATTCGGGCTCTTACAGAATTCACATTCCATGAACTGATTATCATTAAAGGGAGAATGATACACCACAGCCACAAGAAGATTTTGATTGAGGGTTATTAATTTTAAATGTACTACCCATTAATTCTTGGACATAGTCAACTTCAGAGCCTTTTAATAGATCAGCCGAAGCTTTATCAATTAATATATTTTCGTATTTTAAATCTTCAGTTTGAGGTTTATTATCAAAAGAAAAATCGTACTGAAATCCAGAGCATCCACCACCTTTTATCGCGATTCTAAAAAAAGATCCCTTATCTTTTGTTGATAACAAATGATTAATTTGTTTTAAGGCATTATCAGTAAATTTAATTTCTTTAATCATAAATAAACGCTGTTATTACTAATATAATATTTATTTACCAATTTTAAAGTATGAAAAATTACAAAAAATTAGGCCAATTTAAAAGTAAAGGAAGATTATTTAAAGAATCCTCAAATAAGTATAGAACACCTTTTCAAAGAGATAGGGATAGAATAATCCATAGCGCTGCTTTTAGAAGACTTAAACATAAAACTCAGGTTTTTGTTAATACCGAAGGAGATCATTATAGAACTAGAATAACTCATTCATTAGAGGTTGCACAAATAGCAAGATCAATAACTAGATACATGAATTTAAATGATGATTTAGCTGAAACTTTAAGCTTAGCTCATGACTTAGGGCATACTCCCTTTGGTCATGCTGGAGAGGATGCCTTGAATGAATGTATGTATAAACACGGTGGTTTTGATCACAATTTACAAACAATAAGGATAGTAATGTTTTTAGAAAATAAATATCTTAAGTTTGAAGGTTTAAATTTAACTATTGAAACTTTAGATGGTCTTCTTAAACACAATGGTCCGATTAAAGATACGACAAAAATAAATAAGATTATTGGTTTAAAAAATTTAAAAAATAAATTTAATTATATAAATAACACCTCACTAGAGGCTCAAATAGCATCATTATCTGATGATATAGCTTATAATAATCATGATATCCAAGATGGCATGAGAGCAAAATTATTTACAATAAACGATCTTAAAGAGATTAATTTTTTTAACGAAATAATAAAATCACATCAAAAATATACTAAAACAAATAATAATGAAATTTTGATATATCAAGTAATAAGAGACTCAATTAACTTAATGGTTAAGGATTTAATTAACACAACTATGAAAAATATTAACTATTATAAAATAAAAAAATACAAAGATTTAATTAACACAAAAAAAAATTTAGTTTCTTTTTCAGCTAAGATTTTGAATGATGAAAGTATAATAAGACAATTTTTAAAAGATAAAATGTACAATAATAAGTATGTTTTATTAAAAAATAATAAAGGAAAAGCAATTATTAATAAACTTTTTAAAGAAATTTCCAAGAAACCAAAAAAATTTCTTAATACAAAACAACTAAATAAAGGAAAGCATAGAGCAATTGCAGATTATATTTCAGGAATGACTGACAGATTTGCTATAAATCTATATAATAATCTAAAATGAATATATTTGAAATTTACAGAGAAAAATTGCTTAATATATTAAAAGATCTAAAAACTAAAAAAGTAATTATACTCCCAGAAAGTTTAAATAGTATCAATGTCGATATTCCACCAGCGAAATTTGATGGAGATATTTCATCAAACGTAGCAATGATTTTATCTAAACCAAACCAAAAACCTCCCGATGTTATTGCCAAAATAATTCTAAAAGAATTAGAAAAAATAGATGAGATCGAAAATATTTCAATTGAAAAACCAGGTTTTATTAATATTAAATTTAACAAATCCTTTTGGTCAAATTTTTTAAAAAATATATTTAATAATGAAAAAACTTATGGTGTAAATTTAAATCAAGAAAAGAAAAAGTATTTAGTAGAGTTTGTTTCCGCAAATCCAACCGGACCGCTACATGTAGGACATTGTAGAGGAGCTATATTAGGAGATGTTTTATGCAATCTTTTATCTTTTAATCAGAATATAGTTAAAAGGGAATATTACGTTAATGATTTTGGAGGACAGATAATTCATTTTACAAAATCTATATACTGTCGAATTAGAGAAATTTTATTCAATGAGAAATTTCCTACAAATAACAATGATCTTTACCCAGGCGATTATTTGATTGATATTGCAAAAAATATAATAAAAAAAAATAAAGATCTTAAGTTTGATAGTTTTGACAATATATCTGATAAACTAACAATACTTTCTGTTAAAGAGTCATTAAATTTAATTAAATTTAATTTAAAAAATTTAGGTATTGAGCATGATAATTTTGTCAGTGAGAGAGATATTGTTGAAAATAATGAAGTTGAAAAAGCTGTTGAAAAATTAAAGAAGAAAAATTTTGTCTATTTAGGAAAAATAAAAGCCCCTGAAGGTGAAGACAATTCTAAGTGGGTTGAAAGAGAGCAGCTATTGTTCAAATCAACTGAATTTGGAGATGATAAGGATCGTGCGTTGCAAAAAGAGGATAATACTTGGACTTATTTTGCAGGAGATGTTGCTTATCATGAAAATAAATTAAATCGAAATTTTGATATACTTATTAATATTCTAGGCGCAGATCATGCAGGGTATATAAAAAGAATTACTTCAGTTGTAGAAGCATTATCGGGAAATAAAAACATACTAAATTGCAAAGTAAGCCAATTAGTCAAGTTAATAAAAGATGGCAAACCATTCAAAATGTCTAAAAGAAAAGGTGATTATATAACTGTAGAAGATTTAATTAATGAAGTGGGAAAAGATGCAACAAGATTTATAATGTTAAACCGTAGTAGTGATGTTGAATTAGATTTTGATTTTTCAAAAGTAAAGGAAAAATCAAAAGATAATCATCTTTATTATGTTCAATATTGTTATGCTAGAATTTCATCAGTATTCAGAAACTTAAATAAAAAAATAAATGACGAAATTAATTTTGAAAATTTTGATCATATTTATACAAAAGATGAAATTAAAATTATAAAAAAAATTGCTGAATGGCCAAAATGTATTGAAGTTTCTTCAAATAAGCTAGAGCCACATAGAATTCCAAGTTATTTGTATGAATTATCATCTGAATTTCATTCTTACTGGAATTTAGGCAAAGATGATAAATCAAAAAGATTTATTGATGAAAATAATAAAATTACAAATGATAAAATAATTTTTTTAAAATCTGTAGCTTTAGTAATCAAGAGTGGAATGAATATATTAGGCGTTGATACTCCAGAAAAAATGTAATGATTAAAGAATTAAAATATTTTTTTTATTTATTAACTATTTTTTTATTTGTCTTCTTTTGTGTTAAATATTATTTTTCAGATGATCACATAAAAAAAAGTTATAGATCAAAAGAAAATATAGATTTAAAAATAGAGGAATATGAAAAAAAAATTGTTTTACTTAAAAATAATACCGAGAATATAATTGAATACCCAGAAAACAGTAATAAAAAAAAGAAAAAATATTTCTTCTGGAATTTAATTAACCAAAATGACTAAAATTCGTTCTTTCATTTGTGGAATTAAAGGCACCAAATTATCAAAAAATGAAATAATATTTTTAAAAAAATATAAACCTTGGGGAGTTATTTTATTTTCAAGGAATATTAAATCAATTGAACAAACTAAACTTTTAACGAAAAGCATCAAAACTTTGTTTAAAAACAAAAAGTTTCCAATTTTAATAGATGAAGAGGGTGGTAAAGTGTCAAGATTATCAAAATTCATTGATAATTCAAATTTTACGGCAGAATTTTTTGGTAACCTTTTTTTAAAAGATAAAAAAAAATTTAATTATTTTTATAAAATTTATATTGATCAAATTTCATATCTTTTAAACTTATTAGGTATTAATATAAATACTGTTCCCGTTTTAGACTTACGTAGAAAAAACTCCCATAAAGTTATTGGAAGTAGATCTTACTCTTCTGATAAAAAAGTTGTCTCTGAAATTGGTAATTTATGTATTTCTCTTTTTCACAAAAATAATATATTTACTATTGTAAAACATATTCCAGGTCATGGTTTATCTAAAGTAGATAGTCATACAAAACTTCCAATTATCAAACAAAAATATTCATATTTAAAAAAAAATGATTTTTTTACATTTAAAAATAAGTCAAGTTCTTTTTCAATGACTGGCCACTTAATTTTTTCTGATTTAGATCCAATTAACACTGTTACTCATTCAAAAAAAATTATTAATATAATAAGAAAACAAATTGCTTTTGATAACCTGATTATTTCTGACGATATATCTATGAAAGCTTTAAAATTTTCTTTATTAGAAAATACCAAAAAGGCATTTACAGCAGGTTGTAATTTAGTTCTTCATTGCAATGGCAATTTAAAAGAAATGACTATTGTTGCGCAAAATTCACCTTATATTAATAATTTTATAAAAAAGAAAACTGAACAATTCTATTCTATAATAAGATAACATTATAAAATGCAAAATATTGATTCTAACAATTTTGAAGTAACTCTATCAAATTATAATGGACCTTTGGATGTTCTCTTAGACCTTGCTAAATCACAAAAAGTTGATCTTGAAAAAATATCAATTACAAAATTAGCAGATCAATTTCACGATTTTATCACAAAAGTGAAAGATTTAAATTTAGAATTAGCATCAGAGTATCTACTTATGGCTACATGGCTCGCATATTTAAAATCAAAATTACTTTTACCAGAGTCAGATGAAGAAGAATTTAAGGCTTTAGAAGTTGCTGAAAAGTTAAAATTACAATTAAAAAAATTAGAGTTAATACGACTGCTTTCTGATCAAATGTTAAAAAGAAAAAGATTAGGAAAAGATATTTTTTTAAGAGGCATGAAAGGGTCTATAAAATCAATTTATAGTTCTAAATATTCGTTAACATTATTTGAAGTTTTGAAAGCATATTCTTCAATTATAATGACAAAAGATTTTCAAAGAATGAATATACCAAAGTTGCCTGTGTTTACGACAGAAGACGGCATAAGCGTAATTAAAAAAGTAATTGATAAACTTAGTGATTGGAAAAATATAAAAGAAATAATTCCTAAACAATTTAATGTGTCTAATAATTTAAGTAGAACTGGTAAAGCAGGAATTTTTTCTGGATCTTTAGAATTAGCAAAAGAGGGTTCTATAAGCATAAAACAAGAAAAATTATTTGATGAGATATTTATAAAAAGAAAATAATAATGAGCAAAGAAAAAAATAATAATATTGTAAACTTTCCATCCAAACTTAGTGAGGGCGAAAGAGAAGTTGAAGCAATTATTTTTGCTGCAGCTGAACCTTTAGATGTTGACACAATTGAAAGTAAAGTATCAAAAAAAATTAATGTATTAAAAACATTAGAAAAACTTCAGGAACTATATTCTAAAAGAGGTATAAATTTAGTTTGCATATCCAAAAAATGGTCATTTAGAACAGCTGCAAATCTTTCTGGTTTGATGTCACAACAAAAAACAGTTGAAAAAAAATTGTCAAAAGCTGCTATAGAAACTTTAGCTATAATTGTTTATCACCAACCTGTAACTCGAGCCGAAATTGAAGAAATAAGAGGTGTAGCATTTGGTACTAATACATTAGAAATTTTAATGGAACTTAACTGGGTAAAACCTCAAGGGAGAAAAGATGTTGTAGGCAAGCCTATACAATATGGTACTACAGAGGAGTTTTTAAGTCATTTTAGTTTGCAAAAATTATCTGATTTACCTACTGTCGATGAATTGAGTTCAGCAGGTTTGATTGACACCACAAATGTTGATTCAAGCATATTTGGAACCGGAAAATTTTACCAAGAAAAGCAAGATGAAAAGAAAGAAAATATTTATTCAGATATTGACGAAATGCTAAGTGGTACACTTAAAAACGATAATTAATAAAAAACTACTTTAAAATAATATATATTAAGGTTATAAGATCATTATGAGTATTGGTTTTTGGCAAATAGCAATAGTAGTAATTCTAGTTGTTTTACTTTTTGGTAGAGGAAAAATTTCTAGTCTAATGGGAGATGTTGCAAAAGGAATTAAAAGCTTCAAAAAAGGTATGGCTTCGGATGTGACTGATGAGGAAAGTCCAAAAAATATTTCAGAAAATCAAGACTCCAATAATCAAGATTCAAGTAATAAAGAATAATTCAAATGCCACAAATTGGCTGGTTTGAAATACTAATAATTGTAGCAATTGCTATTATCGTAATTGGTCCAAAAGATTTTCCATTCATGTTAAAAAAAATTGGCTCTATGATAGGTTCTGTTAAAAGATACATTGGTAATATCCAAAATGAAGTAACAAATTTAAAAACTGAAACACTAGATGTTAATGATAATGAAAAATCAGATAAAGAAAAAAAAAATAATAAAAAATGAGCAAAAATAAAAGCGAAGTTGGATTTGTAAGTCATCTTGCAGAATTAAGACAAAGATTAATCAATTCATTGATATTTTTAACAGTACTTTTTATTTTGAGTTATTTTTTTTCTGATTATATCTATGGTTTTTTAGTAGAACCATATTCAAAAGCTGTTGAAGGCGATTTGGCCGAAAGAAGATTAATTTTTACTGCACTGCAAGAAACTTTTTTGACTTATTTAAAGGTATCATTTTTTGCTGCCTTTTTTATTACATGTCCATTTATACTGATTCAAATTTGGAAATTTATAGCTCCAGGTTTGTACGAGCATGAAAAATCTGCAATTATCCCATATTTAGTTCTAACCCCTGTACTTTTTTTACTAGGTGGAATGTTGGTTTATTATCTTGTTATGCCTTTAGCTATAAAATTTTTTCTATCTTTTGAAAGCACAGGTGTAATAACAAATTTACCAATTCAACTTGAAGCGAAGGTGAATGAGTATTTATCTTTAATAATGAAATTAATTTTTGCTTTTGGATTAAGTTTTCAATTGCCAGTAGTATTAAGTTTATTAGCTAGAATAGGTGTAGTTGATTCCCAATATTTAAAAGATAGAAGAAAATATTTTGTAGTTATAATTTTTGCTGCTGCAGCAATACTAACTCCTCCTGATCCAATTACACAAATTGGATTAGCTATACCATTGTTAATTTTATATGAATTATCAATTTTATCAGTAAAAATAATAGAAAAAAAAATAGAAGAAAAGAATGCACAATATTAAAAATATTAGAAATAATTTAGATGATTTCAAAAATAAAATAAAATCAAGAAACTTAGATTTAAATTTTGATGAAATTTTAAATCTAGATAAAAAAAATAGAGATCTAATTCAAAAAAAAGAAAGTCTCGAAAAAGAAAAAAAAGATATATCTAAATCAAAAGATCAAAGTTTATTTGAAAAATCAAAAAAAATATCATTAGATTTAGAAAGCTTAACCAAAGATCAAGCCCAAGTAAAAAGTAAATTAGATTCAATATTATCGTCAATACCCAACATTCCATTATCAGATGTTCCCATTGGTAAGGATGAAACATCTAATAAAGAAGTTAAAAAATTTGGCACAATTCCTAATTTCAATTTCGAACCTAAATCTCATTATGAAATAGGAGAAAAGTTAAATATGTTAGACTTTAATTTAGCTACAAAAACAACTGGTTCTAGATTTGTATTTGTCAAAGATAAACTAGCAACACTAGAAAGAGCTTTAGCTAATTTTATGATTGATGTTCATACACAAACTAATGGTTATAAAGAAATTTCACCACCTTTAATGGCAAGTGATAGTTCCATGTTTGGAACTGGACAACTACCAAAATTTGAAAACGATCAATTTGAAGTTAAATTAGATGAGAAAAATGACAGAAAATTTTTAATTCCCACAGCTGAGGTAATACTAACAAATATGGTGAGAGATCAAATATTTAAAATTAATGATTTGCCTATGCGTTTAGTAGCAGCAACTCCTTGTTTTAGAAAAGAAGCAGGCAGTTATGGAAAAGATACAAAAGGAATGATCAGACAACATCAATTTTATAAAGTTGAATTAGTTAGCATAGTTGAAAATGATAAATGCGAGGAAGAATTAACCAGAATGACTAATTGTGCAACAATGATTTTAGAAAAGCTGAAGTTACCTTATAGAAAAGTTATACTTTCATCGGGAGATATGGGTTTTAGTGCAGAAAAAACATATGATATTGAGGTTTGGCTTCCTTCAGAAAAAAAATATAGAGAAATATCAAGCTGCTCTTCTTGTGGAACCTTCCAAGCAACAAGAATGAAGGCTAGATATAAAAATAAATCTAATGAAACAACATTTGTAGGAACTTTAAATGGAAGTGGTCTAGCTGTAGGAAGAACATTAATTGCAGTATTAGAAAATTATCAAAATTCCGATGGATCAGTAAATATTCCAGATGTATTAAAGCCTTACATGAATAATCTTGATAAAATATCAAATAATTAAGAGTTGTTTTAGTAAAACAGATAGTATAAATAATCGATTAACTTATAAGGAGAAACATGTCAGGATCTGGATTTGGACAATTTATACCACTTATTCTTATATTTATAATTTTTTACTTTTTTCTTATCAGACCTCAACAAAAGAAAGTTAAAGAACATAAGTTAATGGTCGAAAATCTAAAAAGAGGAGATAAAGTGATCACTTCTGGCGGTATAGTGGGAACAATTGAAAGAGTTATTGATAATGAAAAAGTTGAAGTTTCAATTACTGATAACGTTAAAGTTGAAGTAATAAGAGCTACGGGAATACAATCCTTATTAAACTCAAATGTAGATCAAAAAAAATAACATTAAAATTAAGTGTTATACTTTTCTAAAATAAGAATATTATCAGTCTTAATATTTACCCTTGTAGTTTCCTATTTTTCAGTGTCAAATTTTTTAAAATTTGATGATGATTTGATTGGTAGAAATATTAATTTAGGATTAGATCTTCAAGGAGGATCCTATCTTCTACTTGAAATTGATAATAAACCAGTGGTTATCCAAAAACTACAATTGAAATTAGTTCAAATCAAAGATTTTTTAAAAGAAAAAAAAATAAAATTTAAAAACATTTCTATTAAAGATAATAATAAAATTTATTTTGAGATAACAACTAATGATATTGAGAAAGTTTCAAAATTATTTACTGATGAATCAAGCGAAATTAATCCATATTTTGATCAATTTAAATCTCATCAATTTATAACAGAGATAGATAATAATACTGTTAATATATCTTTTTCTAAGTATGGTTTAATTCAACTTAAATCTTCATCACAAGAACAGGCAATAGAAATAGTTAGAAATAGAGTTGATGAAGTAGGGACAAACGAACCAAATATACTTAAAAGAGGAGTTGATAGAATACTTGTAGAGTTGCCAGGTCTTAAAGATCCAAAAAGAATTAAAAATTTATTAGGAAAAACTGCTAATTTAACTTTTCAATTTGTTACTAATTCAAATGATACTTCATATGGTACAGAGGTTTTTCCATCTGCAGAAGAAACAGCAGATATAACCGTAAGTAAAAGAATTATTCTTAGCGGTGATAATCTTGCAGATGCTCAACCAAGAATGGATAGTGAAAATAACGAAACAGTTGTATCTTTTACATTAGACAGAATTGGTGCTAAAAAATTTGCAAGAGCTACTACAACTGGAGTTGGAAAAGATTTAGCAATTATACTTGATGGAAAAGTAATTAGTGCACCAACAATTCAAGAACCTATAACTGGCGGTGCAGGTCAAATTACTGGTGGTTTTACTTTTCAATCTGCAACAGATTTAGCTTTATTGTTAAGATCAGGAGCACTACCAGCTCCTATGGAAATTATTGAAGAAAGAACTGTAGGACCTGATTTAGGACAAGACTCTATTAATGCAGGAATTTTTTCTCTAATTATCGGATTTTTGTTGGTTATTATCTTTATGATTTATAAGTATAGATTTTTTGGAATAGTTGCAAATATAGCATTGTTTGCAAATTTATTTATTCTTGTAGGAATATTGACAATATTTGAAGCAACTCTCACCTTACCAGGTATTGCTGGTATAATTTTAACGGTTGGAATGGCTGTTGATGCAAATGTTTTGATATTTGAAAGAATAAAAGAAGAGTTAAAAAATGAGAGTAATAAAATTATCGCTTTTGATAGTGGGTATTCAAAATCTAAAACTACAATTTTAGACGCCAATATTACCACTTTAATTGCTGCTATTATATTATTTATTATGGGTTCTGGACCAGTAAAAGGTTTTTCAGTGACACTTGGTGTTGGAATTTTAACAACTTTATTTTCTGTATACTTTATAGCAAGGTTAATTACATCAATTTATATAAATAAAAATAAACATAAAGAAAAATTATTATAATGGAAAAGAAAACAATATTATTTAATAAATTTTATAAATCATTTAACATCGTTTCTTTGTTTCTAATTATAATTTCAATCATTTTATTAATATTTAAAGGACTTAATTTTGGTGTTGATTTTAAAGGAGGGACTTTAATTGAATTAAGAGTTAATAATACAAGTGTTCAAATTTCCGATATTAGAAAATCTTTTTTTAATATGAATTTAGGAGATGTATCTGTAAAAAAATTTGGAAATGAAAAAGATTATGTAATTAAAATAGAAAAAAAAAGTAAAACAGACCCAAACTTTATCGAAAATATAGAAAATAAACTTTCTAGTTCTATAGGAAACGATTTTAAGATTAGAAGAGTAGAAAATGTTGGTCCAAAAGTAAGTTCAGAACTTCTTAAATCTGGTATTATAGCTATTGCTCTATCATTAGCAGCAATGCTTTTCTACATATGGATACGTTTCGAATGGCAATTTAGTTTAGGTGCAATTGTTGCTTTATTTCATGATGTAATTTTAACTTTAGGTATATTCTCACTATTTAGTTTAGAAATAAATTTATCTATAGTTGCAGCAGTTCTAACAATTGTTGGTTATTCAATGAACGATACAGTTGTAATTTTTGATAGAGTTAGAGAAAACCTTAAAAAACATGCAGATATAAAAATATTTGACCTTACAAATCTTTCAATTAATGAAGCCTTATCAAGAACAATTATTACTTCAATTACAACCTTATTAGCATTAACCTCAATTTATTTTTTTGGTGGACAAATTTTAAAAGGTTTCTCACTTGCAATGATACTTGGTGTAATTTTTGGAACTTATTCTTCTATATATATAGCTAATCCTATTTTAGTACATTTGAAAGTATCTCAAAAAACTATAGTTAAAGACGACGAAGAAAAAATTTAATAAAGATTTTGAGCTACTACCATTGTTAATAACATTGGTAATGAAAGTAATGTATTCGTTCGAGATGCAATTAAAGCTCTTTTAGCTGCTATAGGTTTTTGCTCATCTGGGACTTCTACTAATCCTAATACTTTTTTTTGATTTGGCCAAATTATAAACCATACATTAAATGCCATTATTATTCCTAACCACATTCCAATTCCAATTGCAGTGAATTTACTAACTCCTGTTCCTATTCCTAGTATCATCGCCTGATGAAGGTAGCCATTTAAATAAGCTACTATCAAACCAGTTACTATTGTTGCTAAAGCTGCCCATCTGAACCAAAACAGAGCTGCTGGTGCAATAACCTTTGTGATTGCAGGTTTATGCTCATCACTGATTTTTGACATATTTGGAACTTGTACAAAATTAAAATACCAGAGCAAACCTATCCACATAATCCCAGCTACCACATGAAAATATCTAAATAACCAGCTCCAAAATAATTGATCAAAGTCAAATCCACCATTATTAAAAAATAATACTAAAAATAATATAACAGCTAAGCCCAATGAAGCATGAACTACTTTAGACAATGATGTAAAAAAATCTCCCACAGGGTAATATTATATTAAATTTCTAATAATTTAAGCTATTTTTTTAAATTTATTGTTCAACATGGTTTTGAGAAACTGACCTGTATAGCTGGTTTTTTACCTGACTTATTTCTTCCGGCTTACCTGCGGCAATAATATTTCCACCTTTTACCCCACCATCTGGCCCCATATCTACTATATAATCTGCTGTTTTTATTACATCTAAATTATGCTCAATCACAACAACTGAATTTCCGGTTGCTACGAAAGTATGTAAAATTTCAAGTAATTTTTTAATATCATGTTGGTGTAAACCTGTAGTTGGTTCGTCTAATATATACATTGTTCTTCCCGTAGATCTTTTAGATAATTCTTTAGCTAATTTTATTCTTTGAGCCTCTCCTCCAGATAATGTAGTGGCTTGTTGTCCTATTTTTATATATCCAAGACCAACCTTTTTTAATGTTAATAGCTTAGATCTAATGTTGGATATATTTTCAAAAAAATCACATCCTTCGTCTACTGTCATATTTAAAACATCAGCTATACTTTTATCTTTAAATTTAATTTCTAAAGTTTCTCTATTATATCTAGTGCCTTTGCACTCATCACATTGTATATAAACATCTGGCAGGAAATGCATTTCGTACGTTATAACACCATCTCCTTCACATGCTTCACATCGACCACCTTTTACATTAAATGAAAATCTTCCAGGTTTATAACCTCTACTTTTAGATTCTGGTAATGCTGTAAACCAATCCCTAATAGGACCAAATGCACCTGTATATGTTGCTGGATTTGATCTTGGTGTTCTTCCAATAGGCGATTGATCAATATCAATTACTTTATCAATTAATTCTATTCCTCTAAATCCTCTAAATGGTTTTGGGATTTTTCTTGATTTATTATTGTTCAAAGAAAGATTAAGAGCGTTATAAAGCGTTTGTAATATTAGAGTAGACTTTCCACTTCCAGAAACACCAGTAACGCATGTGAAACAACCTAATGGAATTTTTAAATCAACATTTTTTAAATTATTTCCTTTTGCACCTGTTATTTCCAAAAATCTTCCATTCTTAGCCAGTCTTCTATTTTTTGGTATTGGGATAAAATTTTTATTAGATAAGTATTTTCCTGTAATACTATTCTCACAATTTAATATATCTTTATATGATCCTTGTATAACTATCTCACCACCTTTATTTCCAGCTTCAGGCCCAAGATCAACTATATGGTCTGCATTTGCCATTGTTTCAGTATCGTGCTCTACAACAATGACAGTATTTC
>CACFKJ010000019.1 GCA_902566805.1 uncultured Pelagibacteraceae bacterium | reverse complement strand
AATAGAAAATTAATAGAAATCAGAGAAAAGCTACAAAAAAAAATTGATTATTGGCATAAAAAACAAAACAAAAAAAAAATAAATTTAAAAAAATATGAAATTTTTTTAAAAAATATAGGATATTTAGTTAAGCCAGGATCAAACTTTAAAATTAAAACAAATAATCTTGACAAAGAAATTTCAAGTATATGTGGTCCTCAATTAGTTTGTCCCGTATCAAATTCAAGATTTTTATTAAACGCAGCTAATGCAAGATGGGTAAGTTTATACGATAGCTTATATGGGACCGATGTTATTCCGGAAACAAAAGGTGCTTTAAAAGGCAAAACATATAACCCAATAAGAGGAAAAAAAGTAATAGAGTATTCAAGAAGTTTATTAGATGAACATATTCCTTTAAAAAATACTACCTGGAAAAAATTAGAAAAAATTCCTGAAGTAAAAAATAATAAATTAAATTTGAAATTAAAAAATCCAAATCAGTTTGTGGGGTATAATAAAAAGAAAAATAAAATAACCTCAATTTTATTTAAAAATAACAATCTTCATATTGATATACTTTTTGATCAAAGTGGGGATATGGAAATTAATAATCCAGATGGAAATCAAGATAAATTAAAAATACATGATATTATTTTAGAGTCAGCAATTTCAACAATATGTGATCACGAAGATAGTGTAGCTGCAGTAGATGCTGAAGATAAAGTTAAGGGATATAAAAATTGGCTAGGTTTAATGAAAGGAGATTTAAAATCCGAGTTCACAAAAAATAAAAAGAAAATTTTTAGATATTTAAATTCAGACAGAAATTATTTATCATCTAGAGGGAAAAAATTTAGTTTAAGTGGAAGATCTTTGCTATTAAACAGAAATGTTGGTCATCTAATGACGAACTCATCTATTTTGCTAAAGGACGGTTCTGAATGTCCAGAAGGACTTATAGATGCTGTCATAACATCTTTAGCTTGTCTTCATGATTTTAAAAAAAAAAGAAATTCCAAAACTAAATCAATATATATAGTTAAACCAAAAATGCACGGGCCTGATGAATGTAAATTTACTAATTTTATATTTGAAAAAGTAGAAAAATTATTAAAGCTTAAAAAATTTACAATCAAGTGTGGAATTATGGATGAAGAAAGAAGAACTTCTATAAATTTAAAAGAATGTATTAGACAATTAAAAAATAGAGTTTTCTTCATTAACACAGGATTCTTGGACAGAACTGGGGACGAAATCCACACTTCAATGGAAGCGGGACCTATGGTTAAAAAAAATGAAATGAAAAAAGAATTGTGGATTAAAGCTTATGAAAATAACAATGTGGACATTGGCCTGGCTACTGGCTTTTCGGGCAAATGTCAAATTGGCAAAGGAATGTACGCTGCCCCAGATTTAATGAAAGAAATGGTAATACAGAAAATTGCCCATCCACTTTCAGGAGCTAATTGTGCATGGGTTCCAAGTCCAACAGCAGCAGCTCTTCATGCACTACATTACCATAAAGTAAATGTTTTTGATAAACAAAGAAAACTTATTAAAAGAAAACCTGCAAAATTAAGTCATCTATTAACGATTCCGGTAACAAGAAAAAAAGGTTATTCTAATGAAGAAGTTACTAAAGAATTAAAAAATAATGCTCAAGGAATTCTGGGATATGTGGTTCGTTGGATAGACCAATCAGTTGGTTGTTCTAAAGTTCCTGATATTAATGGAATTGGGCTAATGGAAGATAGAGCGACTTTAAGAATATCATCTCAGCATATTGCAAATTGGTTACATCACGGAATATGTAGCAAGAAACAAGTTTTAGAAATTCTAAAGAAAATGGCAAGAATTGTTGATAATCAAAATATAAAAGATCCTGCTTTAAAAGGACACGCTCCCTATCAAGCCATGTCTGGAAATTTTGATAAATCTGTTGCCTTTAAAGCTGCTTGTGAATTAGTTTTTCATGGAAGAATTCAGCCATCAGGTTATACGGAGCCAATATTACATTTAAATAGATTAATTAAAAAAAATTAAACTTTATTTTCATTAAGACCTTTTCTATTTTTAAAAGCAGAAATTAGTGTTCCATCATCAAGATTTTCGATTTCCCCACCGACTGGAAGTCCTTGAGCAAGTTTAGATATTTTAACATCAATTTTTTTTAAACTATCTTGAATATAAAATGCTGTAGTCTGTCCTTCTACAGTTGCACTTGTAGCAAGTATAACCTCTTCTATTTTATCCTTTTTTACTCTATGAATTAGAGTGTCTATTAACAATTTAGTATTTTTTCTATCATTAGAGTCATTGATAGTGCCACCCAAAATATGAAAATAACCCTGATATACAGTTGAGTTTTCAATACTCCATTGATCTGCTATATTTTCCACTACACATATAATATTAGATTTAGTTTTAGAATTTTCACAATTATTACAAATTGAAGTTTCTGATTTTAAGGTACCACAATTTTGACATCTTAAGATATTTTTAAAAACATTAGTTAATGAATTAATCATAGGCTTCATTAGTTCTTGTCTATTATTTATTAATTTTAAAATAATTCTTCTAGCAGATTTCGGGCCTAACCCTGGCAACTTAGAAATTAACTTTATAAGCTCTTCAATTTCTGAAATATTTTGCATAGCTTTATATTACAAGGGCCACTTAAACCCAGGGATGCCAAAACCTCCTGTTGCCTTTGTGATTTCTTCGTTGGTTTTTGTTTTTAATTGTGATTTTGCAGATGCGTGTGCTGCAATAATTAAATCAACAATTATATTCTTATCTTCATTCCAAGTATCATTCGATAACTCTAATGTTGTAATATCTCCATTACCATTTAATCCAACTTTTACACAACCTCCCCCTGACTCTCCAAAAACCTCGATTTTTTTAATTTTTTCCTGACTTTCTTTCATTTTTTGTTCAAGCTCTTTAGCCTTGTCTAATATTTTATTAAAATCAGTCATTTTTTTTATCTGTATCGATTTCAATTAATTTAGCATCAGGGAAAACATCTATTATTTTTTCATATTCTATTGAATCACTAGCTTTTTTTAATAATTCATCCTTATTTTTTTTTTCCATTTGTTTTTTTGAAGGTTGTCCAACCTCTTTAGAAAATGTTATTATCCATCTTTTGTTTGTCCATTGAAATAATTTCGTGGAAATGTCTTTAACAAAATCTTTATCTAAATTGTCATTAAACGAAATTTCAATTCTTTCATTTTCAAAATTTACCAAATTTACATTATTCTCTAATTCATATTTTAATTTAATTTCTTTTCTTTCATTGCATAAAATAATTAAGTCATTAAATTCTTTTATTTGAATTGCATTTTGTATAAATTTTGTTTCATTTTTTGGTTGAGAAATATTTTTGATTTGACTGATAGTTTTATTTTTTAAGTTGGTATTATCTACTTCATTATTTATAGTTAATTTATCATTTCTTAATTTATCATTTTCACTTAAATTTTTTTTTTCTATTATATTTGAGTCACTATTAATTTTTTTTAGATACATTAATCTCAACAAAAACATTTCTATCGCAATGTTTTGATTTGATACTATATCTAGTTCATTCAAAGTTTTGATTGTAAACTGCCAATAAAGCAAAATTGTTTCTGAAGAAATCCTTTTTGAAATTTCTAATATTTTTTTAAACTCATAATCATTTAAACTAAAATTATTTCCATTTAATTGGATAAAATCTATATTTTTTAAATAATACAAAATTTCTAAAAAATCGTTCAAGAAAATTTTAGCTTCAATACCAGAATCATAAATAGAATTATAACTCTCAATAAGTTTTTTCTCTTTTCCATTTAATAAATGCTCAAATAATTCAATCAAATAACTTTTGTCAAAATATCCAAAAATTTTTAACGCATCATTTAAATTCAATTCCTTATTTTCTTCACTAGAAATTATTGCTCTATCTAATAAAGAAAGAGCATCTCTTACTGATCCTTCTGAAATTTTAGTTATTAATTTTAAAACATCATCATTTAATTTTACTTTTTCTATATTTGAAATTTTTTTTAAATAACTTAGTAACTCATCAAATTTTACTCTTGATAAATCATACCTCTGACACCTCGAAATTACCGTGACTGGAATCTTTTTAATTTCAGTAGTTGCAAATATAAATTTCAGATAGCCAGGTGGTTCTTCAAGAGTTTTAAGTAATGCATTGAATGCTTGTTTGCTTAACATGTGAACCTCGTCAATTATAAATATTTTGTACTTAGCCGTTGAAGGAGGATATTTTGAAAATTCAATCAAATCTCTTACATCATCAACTCCGGTTTTGCTTGCAGCATCCATTTCAAGAACATCAATGTGATTTGAATTAATTATACTAGCACAACTTTCACACAATTCTATTTTACATAAATTTTCAGCTCCTTTTTTACAATTAAGAGATTTTGCTATAATTCTTGCAACTGTTGTTTTTCCTACTCCTCTTATTCCAGTAAATAAATATGCGTTTGGAATTTTATTCAATTTTATTGAGTTAAAAATTGATTTAGAAATAATTTCTTGGCCAATTAGATCCTCAAAGATTTGAGGTCGATATTTTAAAGCCAAAACTTTTGAAACTTTGTTCATAAAATTAAAAGGGCCAATCAACCTGGAAAATACTCATTACCCTTGCTGTTTTTCAACCCTGGGGGAATTCATGGCAATACCACCTGATTGACCCACTTTATTATATCAGTAAAATTTTCTATTCTACTAAAAAATTTAAAATAATTTATTTTTCTCTAAAACTATCCGCTTCGAAGACACCTAGAACGTGCATATCCTCACAGTGTAACCCTAATTCCTCTAAAGAATTTTTTACTTTTTTTTCCTCTATGTGTCCATCAAGTTCGCATAAGAAAAAATAAGATGAAAATGAGTTTTTTTCAGGAAAACTTTGTAATTTCGTTAAATTTACTCCATTAAGTGTAAAACTTCCAAGTGCACTATATAATGCCCCAGCTTTACTTTTTAATTTAAATAATAAAGAAGTTATATGTTTTTTTTTTTTAAGTTCAGGCTGATAAATATCTTTTTGCATAATTAAAAATCTTGTTACATTTTCTTTTTCATCTTGAACATTGGAATTTAAAATCTCTAAATTATAAATATTAGCACTCAACTCAGAGGCTATAGCTCCTTTTGATTTTTGTTTTGACTCAGAAACGTATTTAGCTGATCCAGCTGTATCTGCTCTAACATTTTCATTAAAATTATTTTTTTTAATAAAGATTGATGATTGACTCAAAGCTTGAGCGTGAGAGTAAACATCCTTAATATCTGTTATTTTTGATCCTGGAATACCCAACAAATTATGATTGATTGGAAAAAAATGCTCAGCAAAAATATTTAATCTATATTTAAAAATTAAATATTCCACACCAATATTTCCAGTTGTTTTGTTTGACTCTGGAATGATTGCCTTAATAGAACTATCATTATTAGCTTTTTCAAAACATTCATCAAATGTTTTACAAGGGATAGTTGTGCAATCTGGATATTTTTCTTTTGCGCAGCTCTCACTATAACTTCCTGCAATACCTTGATATGCAATTTTCATTTTAAATTTTATATTCTATAAATCTTTAGATTTAAACAGTTCATTTTTCCATTATTTTTTTTATTTTCAAATAATCTTCTTCAGTATCAACTCCTATAGAGCATTTTTGAGCTAATATAGCATGAATATTTATATCATTCTCTAGCGCTCTTAATTGCTCCAATTTATTTTTTTTTTCATTATTAGTTTGTTTTAGAGTAACTATTTTTTCTAAAACTTTAACCTTATAAATATAAATTCCTAAATGATGATACAAATTGGTTGTATTCTCATTTTTGCTTTTTCTAAAAAAATCTATAGCCTTGGATGTGTTGTCTTTATTCAAGGTTTCTTCGGTTCTTACCTTAACAATATTTTCATTTAATAAATCTGCATTGTTCTTTAAATTACAGCACAATGTACCCATATCAAGGTCTGAATTTGTTACTACCTCATTTAATTTTATAATATCAGTTGAATTCAAAATTGGTTCATCACCTTGTAAATTCAAAATATAATCAATTCCTTTAAGATTAATTTTTCTAAATGCTTCAAAAATCCTATCAGTACCCGAATTATGATCTTTTTCAGTTAAAATAGCTTTTCCATTATTTTTAAATATATCTTCTTGAATTTCTTTATCCCCTGTAGCTACATAAACTTCTCCGATTTTAGTGTTTAAAGCGTTTTTATAAACGTGTGAAATTATTGAAATACCATTTATTTTTAATAATGGTTTATTAGGTAATCTTTTAGCTGATAATCTAGAGGGAATTAAAATTAATGTTTTATTCATATTAATCAATAATTTATGCGTCCAAGAGACGCAAATATACTCTTAAAAAATTTTAAGCAATTTATGATTTATCATGTTATACGATTATTTATTTATATTATAAATGAATTCTTTTGAATTAAACAAAATAATAGCAGCAGTAATAGTTACCGTTCTTATAGTGTTTGGTATAGGTAAGATTTCTGATGTTATATACCATATGGACTCTGATGTTGTTGCGTATAAAGTTGAAGCTCCAGAGGGATCTGCAGTCCAAGCAAGCACAGAGTCATCAATTGATATATCTGCTTTTCTGGCAATGGGAGATGTGGCTACTGGGGAAAAACAATTTAAAAAATGTAAGGCGTGTCATAGCATAAATAAAGATGGTAGAAATAATATAGGTCCCAAACTTTGGAATGTAATGTTTAGACCAGTTGGATCAATAACAGATTACAAATATTCAAAAGCTTTATCATCCTATAAAAAAGATTGGAGCTGGGAAGAAATGAATGGTTTTTTAATAAAACCTGCAAAATGGATTAAAGGAAATAAAATGGGTTTTGCCGGAATAAAAGATGAGAAAGAAAGAGCTTCTGTGATTTTGTATCTTAATCAAAATAGCGATACTCCTAAAGAACTACCTTAATTTATCAAAACAATATAATAAAATACTTTTTTGAACATAAATTCTATTTAAAGCTTGCTGCCAAACTTTTGACTGTTTGCTGAAAAAAACTTTGTCTGAAACTTCAGGTCCTCTTGGTAAACAATGAAGAAATATTGCATCTTTTTTTGCAAAATTCATAACATTTGAATTTACTTTAAAATTTCTAAAATCCTTTAATTTTTTACTTTTGTTTACTTTATCATTCATCGAAATTACTTTATCTGTAAAAATTACATCACATTTGTAAGCAGCCTCTTTTGTAGTATTAAATATTTTGATTTTCCCTTTATTTTTTTTTACCCATTTTAACAATTCTTTATTAGGTTCATATTTTTTTGGACAAGCTATGTTGAGTTTAAATGAAAATTTAACTGAAGCTTCTATTAAGCTGTTTATAACATTATTATTAGCATCCCCAATCCAACAAATAATCAATTTTGAAATTGGTTTTTTTTTAATTTCCTCGATTGTATAAATATCACTTAATACCTGAGTTGGATGTGAAGATGGTGAAAGTCCATTTATAATTGGAATGCTCATATATTTTTTGAATTCATTAATCTTTTTATCACTATCTGTTCTAAGCATAAATGCATTACCAAATGTGGATATAATTTTAGCAGTATCAGATAAACTTTCTGTGCCTTTGCTTAAATGTAATTCGTCGGGTCTTAATGTAACTTCGTCACCACTAAGTTGTTTAACTGCTATTGAAAAACTTAATCTTGTTCTTAAACTTGATTTTTCAAACATTTGTATCAAAAGCTTTCCTTTCAAAGGTTTATCTGGATCGAGATCTAAAGTACTTGTTTTTTTTCTTTTTATTTTTCTTTTTTTTGCATTCATAATTATTTTTCTTAAAATAGATGAAGAAATATCTCTGATATTTATAAAATGATTCATGTATTTATTTAATCTCTTTACAAACTTTTTTTATTATTTTAATAGCCTGGTCTATTTCTTTTTTTCTTACATTAAGTGGGGGTAATATTCTTACTACATTTTCAGCTGCACGAATTGTTAACAATTTATTGTCCATTAGTTTTTGAATAAATTTAGTCTGATCAAAAAAAAGTTGTAAACCAATTAAATAACCGACTCCTCTTACCTCTTTTATAATTTTAGGAAATTCTTTTTGAATTTTATTCAATTCAGAATGAAAATAATTTGACAATTTTTTAATATTTTTCAAAAAACCTTTTTTAAATATATGGTCCAATACTGCATTTCCCACACTCATGGCTAAAGGATTTCCACCAAATGTTGACCCATGTGATCCAGGAGTCATACCTTTTGAAACTTTCTTCGTCATTAAAACTGCTCCAATAGGAAAACCTCCACCAATGCCTTTTGCTATGGGAACAATATCTGGTTTTACTTTTGATTTTTCAAAAGCGAAAAAATCGCCCGATCTACCGATGCCGCATTGAACCTCATCCAAAATTAAAAGTATTTTTTTTTCATTACAAATTTTTCTTAAATATTTGAGGCATTTATCTGGTATAGACTTTATGCCTCCCTCGCCCATAACAGTCTCTACCATAATTGCAGCTGTATTCTTTTTGATCTTACCTCTAAGATTTGGAAACCTTGGCTTAAAATTTCTAAATTCGATATGATCAAATCCTGGCACCTTTGGTCCAAAACCTTCTGTCATCTTTTTTGACCCGCTTGCATAAATTGCAGCAATAGTTCTTCCATGAAATGAATTTTTAATACACAGTATTCTATTTTTTTTTGGCTTACCTATTGAATAAAAATATCTTCTTGCAACTTTGATAGCAGCTTCTGTGGCCTCTGTACCGCTATTTTGAAAAATAACACAATCTGCAAAAGTTTTTTTTGTTAACCTTTTAGCAAGTTTTTCTCCTTCTGGAATAATAAAAGAATTTGAGACATGCCAAACTTTTTTTGATTGGGTGTAAATTGCATTTATTAAACCTGGATTAGAGTGTCCTAAAGAATTAACTGCTATTCCTTGGACAAAATCTAGATATTTTTTGCCATTTGTTGCAAATAAATAGCTTCCTTTACCACTTTTAAAAGAAATTTTTCTTCTATTATAATTTTTAGCTAAACTACTCATTCTAAGATTTTATATTATAACCTTTCTTAAACAAATAGTATGCTATTGTCCAAAAAGTAATAGCTAAAAATGATAAATAAATTAGACCAAATTTAAGAGAGCCATCCATTTGATTAATATAAGAATATCTTAATCCATCTATCATATGAAAAAAAGGATTGTAATAACTAATAGTTTGAAGAAAATCTGGCAACCGTTTAATAGAATAAAATGTACCAGACAAAAAAGATAGAGGGACAATTAAAAAATTTGTAATAGTAGCCATTTCGTCAAACTTATTTGCAATTAAACCCGCAATAAATCCTAATGAGCCTAGTATAAAACAGCCTAAAAACAAATATATAATAAAAATTAAGAAGCTATTAATTTTTAAATCTAAAAAAAAATAAAATATTAGACTTGAAATTATTGATATCAAAAACCCTCTAGTAACCGATGCAAGTATTATTGATGCAGTAACCTCTGCAGAAGAAAGTGGGCTTCCAATAATATCTTGAATTGTTCCCATCATTTTTGACATTATCAAAGAAGAAGAAGAGTGGGCAAAAGATTGCTGGATTACTTGCATTGCAATCAATCCTGGTGCCAAAAATATGATAAAAGCTACTCCCATTACTTCTTTTTTTGAGTCTCCAATTGCTAAAGAAATAACTATTAAAAATAATACCGATGTAATAATTGGCCCAATTAAGGTTTGGCCTGATACAATTAAAAATCTAAAAACCTCTTTTTTATAAAGAGAAAATGCACCTACCCAGTTTATAAGTCCAAAACGTCTATCTCCAATTTTATATTTTTTAAATTCAACCATCGATATTTATATTCATATAAATATTAATAAATAAATGTTAATAATTATTAAATATTGCTTGTCATTTTAGTTTGATATGTATTTATATAGTTTATGGTAAAAATTAACATACTACATATGGTATTATGAGTTGGACAGACGAAAAAGTTCAAAAATTAAAAGAACTTTGGGGAAAAGATAAAACAGCTAGCCAAATTGCGGAAATTATTGGTGGAATTAGTAGGAATGCAGTTATAGGTAAAGCACACAGACTAAATCTCTCAGCAAAAATTAAAACACGAAATTCTATTCAAAAATATGGGCACAATGAAAGTGGAGAAAAAGTTCTTTCACAGAAAAAAATTAGAAAAAGTAGATTTAAATCATTGTTGCTAGACAATAATTTTGAGCCTGCAAAAAATTTAAATCTTGAAGAATTAACTGACAAAACATGTAAATATATGGAAGGCCATCCAGACGAGCCATCCTCTTCTTTTTGTGGAAGAAAAACGGTGGATAAATATTCATATTGTCCTCTACATTTGATGATTATTTTTCAACCAAAAGGTAAAAAAGAAGATCTTACTGATAAGGACGATGAAGTTCCTAAGTTTATAGAAAAAAAAATTAAATCTGCATAATACTAAAATTCTAAAATTTTTTTTTTAGCTAATTTATATTCCTCTTCAGTAATAGATCCTGATTTATATAATTTACTCAAATTTTCTAATTTTTGGGTTAAATCATTATTTTTTTTACTTGGTGTACCAACTTTATCGATATAATTTTTATTTTTAGCTTTTATTCCAATATTAATTGCTCTTAAGGCTATAAAAACAACAAAAGCTAAAATTAATGCTATTATTACATAAATAATATTAATCATGATTTATTAAGATTTATCAGTTTTACTAACTGAATATTTTCCTCCATCTCTCCAATTATAACTATAACTTTTTATAGACTCTTCAAAAATAATTTTGCTTGGACATCCAATATCAAAATTTGTAATTCCTTGATCTGACTTTATATTGTCATATTTAAGCAATCGAAGTTGATCAATGGTAATTAAAGGATTTGGAAGTAATTGAAAAAAAAATGCAAATATTTTTGCTATTGGTAAAGGCAATGGAAGCAAAAAATTTTTTTTATTTATACTTTTTAATAAAATTTGTATTATTTCTTTAAAAGATAAAACTTCTGGCCCAACTGCCTCTATATCTTTTGATAGAATCCTTTTAGAAATAACAAAAAATATTAATTCTGCAATCTCAGAAGCGTGGATAGGTGAAAATTTAGTTTTACCATTATAGTAAATTGGAAATAAAGGTAACAATTTAAGCAAAGAAAATAATTTTGTACTAAAATTATCATCAACACTATGAACTACTGATGGTTTAATTATGGTCGCTTCTGTAAAGTTTTCTCGTATTTTTTTTTCCCCATTTATCTTGCTTTGAGCATATTTAGAGTCTTTTGCTTTACTTAAAGATAAAGCTGAAATATGAATTAGGTCAATATTTTTATTTTTACAAATCTTAGATAAATTTTCAGGAAAATTTGTATGTATTTTTTCAAAAGTATTTTTACCTTTTTCAAACAATATTCCTATTAAATTTATACATACGTCTGCCCTTGATACAAGATCACTGATTCTTTTTTCATCAAAAATATTTGCTTGTTCAATATCCAGGTATCCGATTGGTGCCTGAGTTTTTAAAAATATAGCCTTATGTGAATTTCGAGTTACAGCTATTACCTTATAATTGTTTTTTACAAGTCGCCTTATGCAATATCGGCCAATTTGGCCAGTTGCACCAAAGATAAGTATTTTTTTAGTTACCATAATCAAAAAATAGACAATATTGTTATGTCTTTATATATATAAATTAAAAATGAATAATATCAAAATTTTTGAAAATGACATACCTCAAGATATTGATTTATCTAAAGAAAAAATTATCGGACTAGATTGCGAGGCGCTTGGTTTGGTGTTAGGAAGGGATCCACTTACTCTTATTCAATTAGGCCTTGAGTCTAAGCAATATTATTTAATTAAACTCAATAGAGAAACTTATGAAGCGCCTAACTTAAAAAAAATTCTATCTAATACAAATATTGAATTTGTAATGCATTATGCTAGGCAAGATTTACTTTGGCTTAAATATCATCTTGGTGTTGAACCAAAAAAAATATTTTGTACAAAACTTTGCTCAAAAATTGCTAGGACAGCATCATCATATCATGGCTATAAAGACTTAGTTAAGGAACTTTGTGGTAAAGATATATCCAAAAAAGAACAACAAAGTGATTGGGGCAATCCTAATCTGTCTGAAAAACAAATAATTTATGCTAAACAAGATACCGAATATTTATTTGAAATTAAGAGTAAACTTGTAAAGATGCTAATTAGAGAAAAAAGAATTAATCTTTTCGAAAAATGTATGAAAGTTATACCTGCTCTAGTGGATATGGAATTGTCAGGCTACAAGCTTTCAACTTTTGAACATTAGAAAACATGAAAAAAAATAATTATAAAAAGATAGCAAAAAATGTGATTGATTTAGAAATTCAAGCATTAAGAAAACTCAAAAATTCAATTAATAATTCATTTATCAAAGCTGTTAATGCGGTAGCAAAATGCCAATCAAAAATTATACTTTGTGGAGTAGGTAAAAGTTTTTTAATTGGTTCTAAAATATCTGCAACTTTATCATCGATTGGTTGTCCATCTTTTACTCTTTCTGCAAATGAATGTTCGCATGGAGATTTGGGCAGTATATCAAAAAAAGATATTTTGATTTTAATTAGTAATTCTGGAGAAACACAAGAACTTAAACCCGTCATTCAATATGCTAATAGAAATAAGATAACACTGATCGGGATAGTTTCAAAAAAAAATTCAACACTTTACAGAGCATCAGATATTAAATTATTTATTCCTGAGGTGAGGGAGTCTGGATATGGAATAGTGCCCACTTCATCAACAACTGCGCAACTCGCTGTGGGTGATGCATTGGCGATTGCATCAATGAAATATAAAAATTTTGGACGGTTGGAATTTAAAAAAGTTCATCCTGGAGGAATTTTAAGTACAAAATTAAAAACTGTAGAAGACTTGATGTTAAAAGGTAATCAAATTCCTTTTATTAATTCTAATATAAAAATGAAAGATGCATTGAAAATTATGTCAAAAAAGAAGCTGGGTGTTTTAATAGTTAGAAATAACAATAAAAAAACAATTGGAGTAGTAACAGATGGAGACTTGAAGAGAGCAATACAAAAAAATAAAGATATAAAAAAAATGAATGTTAAAAATATTATGACAAAAAATCCCATAAGTATTGATCGAAATGAATTGGCAGCTAAAGCATTGAATTTAATGACCTCAAAAAAGAAAATTACAAGCCTTTGTGTTCACCAAACTAGTAAAAAAAAAACTATAGGAATATTACATATACATCATATTCTGAATTCAAATATTGTATAAATGAGGATAAAAACTGTAGTCCAAATAATTCTAATCACATTTATTATAGCAATATTTTATACCTTTTATTATCTTTATTTTAAAAATAATACTTCAAACATAAAAGATATAAATGAAGAAAAGATCTTAAAAGAAAAGACAACAAAAAATATATCTGAAAAAAATCAAACAGAAAATAAAGAAAATTTACTAAAAGAAAAAGAAAATAATACAAATATAATTAACAATATTGAATACAAATCATCTGATAGAAAAGGTAATGAATATATTCTTAAAGCTGAAATTGGTGAAATTGATGTTAAAAATAAAAACATCATTAAATTAAATGGGGTATCTGGAAAAATAATGCTTATAAAAAAAGACCCCATATATATATATTCTGATTTTGCTGTCTATAATACTGAAAATTCTGATACAAAATTTTTTGATGGGGTATTAATAAAATTTGAAGATAATCAAATTGATTCTAATAACTTTGATTTATTTATTAATGAAAATATAGCAAAAATTTATAATAATGTACTTTTTAACAATAATTTATCTAGCGTAAGTGCTGATATTATTAATATTGATTTAGAAACTGGAAATATAAATGTGGATATGTATGATAAATCCAATAAAGTAAAATTTTTAAAAAAATAATATGGGAATTATAAAAAAATTTAGAATTACAACCTTTAAAAAAGAAATTCATAAAATTTCGTTAAAAAAAATATCTCTTTCATTTAATAAAAGACAAATTCTAGAAGATATCAATTTTAATGTAAAAGAAGGTGAAATCTGTGGATTATTAGGACCAAACGGAGTTGGTAAATCAACTCTTTTTAATATTATTGTTGGATTACTAAACCCAGATTATGGCAAAGTTTTTATAAATCAATATGATGTAACAAAAATACCTATTTATAAACGTGCTGTTGATTTTGGAATTAGCATAGTGCCTCAAAGCGGTGGTGTATTCTCAGAGCTTACATGTCTTCAAAATTTAAAAGCAATTAGTGAAATTGTAATAAATAAAAAAAACGATAGAGAATTCAAAATTGAAAAAATGATATCAAAATTTGAATTAGACTCTGTAAAAAATATTAAATCTAAACATTTATCAGGTGGTCAAAGAAAGAGATTATGTATAGCAATGTCTTTATTATCAGATCCTAAAATAATTTTAATGGACGAACCATTTCAAGGATTAGATATTCTCTCCACAAGAGAACTTCAAGAAACTATTGTTAATTTACAAACAGAGGATCCTACAAGGTCATGTGTAATATCTGACCATGCCGCAAGAGATCTTTTAGCAATTAGTGATCGAGCTATAATTTTAGCAAATAAAAAAATTATAGCTGAAGGAAAGCCCTCTGAAATTCTGAATGATGAGAAAGCTAGATCATTTTATTTCGGTGACAGTTTCAATATAAATTAATTAAAAAATGAAAAATTATGTAAAAATTTCAAACATAATAAAAAAATTTAATAAAGTAATAACTGTTCAGGGAGACAAAAGTATATCTATTAGATGGGCTTTAATGGCGTCCCAAGCAGTAGGTAGATCTAGAGCTAACAACCTTTTAAAGTCCCAAGATGTTGAAAGTACATTAAATGCATTGAAAAAGTTCGGTGTGAAAGTATTTAGGAATCAAAAAAATTGTGAGATAATTGGCAAAGGATTAAATAGCTTCAATTTTAAAAATAATATAACTATTGATGCAGGAAATTCTGGAACATTGGCAAGATTAATCTTGGGTTTATTATCTGGCTACAATAGATCAGTAAAAATTATAGGTGACAAAAGTCTTTCAAAAAGAGACTTTTCTAGAGTCATTAGGCCTTTAAATATTTTTGGTGTTAAAATTAAATCTGAAAATAATAAACTGCCAGTTATTTCAAAAGGAACAAACTTTTTAAGACCAATATATTTTGAAGAAAAAAAAGGAAGCGCACAAGTAAAAAGTTGTATTATGTTAGCTTCACTTAATACTCCAGGAGTGACAAAAATCAAATGTGTAAATTCAAGAGATCACACTGAAAGACTCTTTAAATATTTAAAAATTCCGATAAAAGTAAATAAAATCTCCAAAAGGCAAAAAATAATCGAAGTGGAGGGTAAAAAACAGTACAAAGCCTTCAATTACAACATTCCAGGTGATATTAGCTCTGCTGCTTTTTTTATAGTCTTAACATCTTTATCAAAAAGTTCTGAAATTATTATAAAAAATGTAAATATTAATAAATCAAGGACTGGTATAATTGATATTTTAAACAAAATGAACGCAAATATTAAAATTAAAAATAATAAATTAATTAATAATGAACCAATTGGAGATATTTATGTCAAAAGCTCTAAGTCTTTAAAAGCAATTAATTGTAATACTGAAATTAATAGCAGAGCTATAGATGAGTTTCCATTAATTTTTCTTTTATGTGCAAAAGCTAAGGGTGTGTCTTATTTTAAAAATATTGAAGAATTAAGACATAAGGAAAGTGATAGATTAAAAGTCTGCTCAGATTTTTTAAAAAGTATAGGTATTAAGGTTATTGAAAAGAAAGATAGCTTAAAAATATATGGAAACCCAAATCTTAAAATTGAAAAAAAATTTCATATAAAGAACTTTATGCAAGATCATAGAATTTTTATGATGTCATGTATCGCTGCTTTGACTTTGGGTGGGGAATGGAAAATTAATGATAAAAATTCAATAAAAACATCTTTTCCAAATTTTATTTTAACTTTG
>CACFKJ010000018.1 GCA_902566805.1 uncultured Pelagibacteraceae bacterium | reverse complement strand
TAGTCAAATTTAGAAAAAAAATTGCTAAAGAAAAAAGAAAACAATATATGCATGAAACATATTGGGGAAAGCCAATTACTGGTTTTGGTGACTTTAATGGAAAAATTCTATTTGTAGGACTTGCACCAGCTGCGCACGGAGGCACAAGAACAGGTCGAAAAAATAATAAAAGAAGAGAATGATAATAACCAAAATAAACTATCAACAAAAAAAACCTCTTCAGAAACAGCAAAAGTAAGCGAAAAATCAAAAAAAAAACCTCAAAAAAAATCTACATCAAAAAAAGTTAGCAAAAAGTAATCTCAAGTTGTATAAAGGTAACGAATCAACTTATGAGTATAAAAATACCTGAACAACTAAATACTCTGATCCCAATGGTTGTAGAACAATCAAATAGAGGAGAAAGAGCTTATGATATCTATTCAAGACTATTAAAAGAAAGAATAGTTTTTCTTGTAGGACCAATTAATGATAATGTTGCTTCTTTAGTAACTGCTCAATTATTATTTTTAGAGTCTGAAGATCCAAAAAAAGAAATTTCATTATATATTAATAGTCCGGGAGGTCTCGTTACTGCTGGATTAGGTATTTATGATACAATGCAATACATAAAGCCCGATGTTTCAACTTTATGTATAGGACAGGCTGCTAGTATGGGATCTTTTTTATTGGCAGCTGGTACGAAAGGAAAAAGATTTTCATTACCAAATTCTAGAATTATGGTTCATCAACCTTCAGCAGGATTTCAAGGCCAAGCAACAGATATTGAAATTCATGCTAATGAAGTTTTGTCATTAAAAAAAAGACTTAATGAAATTTATTCTAAGCATACAAAAAAATCTGTAGAAGAAATTAAGTCAGCTCTAGAAAGAGATAACTTTATGACACCAGATAATGCAAAAGATTTTGGACTTATAGATAAAGTAGTAGAAAAAAGATCATAACTTACTATATATAGTTGTAATCTCAACCTATACTTGATTTAAAAGAGTCTTTTGTAATAAAGTGTTTAGATTGATTCGATATAAAATTTATGAGCAACAATAAAAATATTCTTTACTGTTCTTTTTGCGGAAAAAGTCAACACGAGGTAAGAAAATTAATAGCTGGACCAACAGTATTTATCTGTGATGAATGTGTAGAGCTATGTATGGATATTATAAAAGAAGAGAGTAAAGATACTTTTGTAAAACACCAAGACGGATTACCGTCACCTAAAGAGATATGTAAAGTTCTTGACGATTATGTAATTGGTCAAAACCATGCAAAAGAAGTTTTGTCTGTTGCTGTTCATAATCACTATAAGCGTCTAAATTACGAAAACAAAACCAGTAAAACCGTTGAATTGGCAAAATCAAATATTTTATTAGTAGGACCTACTGGATGTGGTAAAACTCTGTTAGCACAAACTTTAGCAAGAATTTTAGATGTTCCATTTACAATGGCTGATGCTACAACATTAACCGAAGCAGGTTATGTTGGAGAAGATGTAGAGAATATAATTTTAAAATTATTACAAGCAGCAGATTACAATGTAGAAAAAGCACAAAGAGGAATTGTATATATTGATGAGGTAGATAAAATTAGTAGAAAATCTGAAAATCCGTCTATTACAAGAGATGTATCTGGTGAAGGTGTCCAACAAGCTCTACTAAAAATAATGGAAGGGACTGTTGCAAGTGTTCCACCTCAAGGAGGTAGAAAACATCCGCAACAGGAATTTTTACAAGTCGATACTACAAATATTTTATTTATTTGTGGAGGTGCATTCGCAGGATTAGATAAAATTATTTCACAAAGAGACAAAGGGTCGTCAATAGGATTTGGTGCAGAAGTAAAAAGTATTGAGGATAAGAAATCTGGAGAATGGATGAAAAATCTTGAGCCAGAAGATTTATTAAAATACGGATTAATACCAGAATTTATAGGAAGACTTCCAATAACTGCCACACTTGAAGATCTTGATGAAAAATCGTTAGTTAAAATTTTACAAGAACCAAAAAATTCCTTAATAAAACAATATCAAGAACTATTTAAACTTGAGGGTGTGAAATTAACTTTTAAAGAAAACGCGGTAAGAGAAATTGCAAATAAAGCTATAAGAAAAAAAACTGGAGCACGAGGATTAAGATCAATTTTAGAAAATATATTATTAAAAACCATGTTTGAACTACCAAGTCAAGATAATATAGAAGAGGTTATTATTGATTTAAACTCTGTAAAAGGAGAATCTCAGCCAATTATAGTCCACTCAAAGAATAGCAAGTCTAAAGTTGAAGATAAAACTTCAGCGGCATAAATATCCGTTAATAAGGCATAATTATCTATTGCAAAAAAAAATATAATCTCCATATTTGGCATATGAATGTAAAACATGATCTACCATTATTGCCATTAAGAGACATAGTTGTCTTTCCAAATATGGTAATCCCATTATTTGTTGGAAGAGATAAATCTATAACAGCTTTAAATGAAGTTATGAAAGATAATAAAAAAATTGTCTTAGTAACACAAAAAAATTCAGAAGTAGATGATCCAAAAAAAACAGACGTTTTTATGTATGGATGTGAGAGTTCAATTCTTCAGTTACTAAAGTTACCAGACGGAACAGTAAAAGTTCTTGTTGAAGGTTTAAAAAGAGTCAAAATAGTTGATTTCAAAGATGATGAAAAATTTATTAAGTGTAGTTATGAACATCAAGAAGATATAATTGACAATAATGAAGATTTGATGCCTTTAACAATGATAGCAGTTAAGAGGCTTGAAAAACTAAATTATATAAATAAAAAAATATCTACCGAAACTATTAATAATATAAAACAGTTAAAAGATCCTGTTAAAATAGCTGATAATATTTCTTCTCATCTAAACGCTACTATATCTGAAAAACAACAGTTATTCGAAACTTTTGATGTTAAAAAAAGACTTAATTCAATTATAAAAATAATTGAAAATGAAGCTAGCATAATTGGTGTTGAAAAAAGAATTAGAGGTAGAGTTAAAACTCAAATGGAAAAAACTCAAAGAGAATATTATCTTAACGAACAACTTAAGGCGATACAAAAAGAATTAGGTGAAATTGAAGATGGAAAAGATGAAACATCAAATCTTAATAAAGCAATTCTAAAAGCAAAAATGCCAAAAGAAGTTCAAAAAAAATGTTTATCAGAACTTAAAAAATTAAAAAATATGAGTCCGATGTCAGCTGAGGCCACAGTAGTTAGAAACTATCTTGATTGGATGATAGATATACCTTGGTTTAAAAAAGATAAAGTTGATATAGATTTAAATAAAGCTTTAAAACAATTAGATAAAGATCATTTTGGTTTAGAAAAGGTAAAAGAAAGAATTATAGAGTTTCTTGCAGTTCAAAAAAGAATGGATAAAATTAAAGGTCCAATTTTATGTTTAGTAGGACCTCCAGGTGTTGGAAAAACCTCTTTAGGTAAATCAATTGCAAAGGCAACAAATAGACAATTTGTAAGAATGTCCTTAGGTGGTGTGAGAGATGAAGCAGAGATAAGAGGTCATAGAAGAACCTATATAGGTTCATTACCAGGAAAAATAATTCAAATGATGAAAAAAGCTGGATCAAAAAATCCATTAATTTTATTAGATGAAATTGATAAAGTTGGAAATGATTACAGGGGAGATCCTTCCTCAGCTTTGCTAGAAGCTTTAGATCCAGAACAGAATACTACTTTCAATGATCATTACCTCGAGGTTGATTATGATTTGTCAGATGTAATGTTTGTTACCACAGCGAATACACTTAATATATTACCCCCACTTTTAGATAGAATGGAAGTAATTAGAATACCAGGCTATACAGAAGATGAAAAAATTAATATTGCTAATAATTTTTTATTACCAAAACAAATTAAAGAAAATGGAATAAAAGACGGAGAATTTGATTTAACAGAAGGAACAGTTCAAGAGGTTATAAGATCTTACACAAGAGAGTCTGGAGTGAGAAATTTAGAACGTGAAATATCAAAAGTAGCAAGAAAGGCAGTTAAAAAAGTTGTTAATGGTGAATTAGAAAAAGTTAACGTTAATAAAGATAATTTAAGTGACTATTTAGGTGTTAAAAAATATAAATATGGAGAAGTTGAAACTGAAAACAGAATTGGAATAGTAACAGGACTAGCCTGGACTGAACATGGTGGAGAAATCTTGAAAATCGAAACAGTAAATATGCCAGGTAAAGGTAGAATGCAAATAACAGGTAAACTAGGTGATGTAATGCAAGAATCTGTAAAAGCTGCAAAGTCTTTTGTGAGATCAAAAAGTTTAGAATATGGAATTATTCCACCACTATTTGAGAAGAAAGATTTTCATATACATGTCCCTGAAGGAGCAACACCAAAAGATGGGCCATCTGCTGGAGTTGGAATGGTTACATCAATCGTTTCTTCTATAACAAATAATCCTATAGACAGAGAAATAGCTATGACCGGCGAAGTAACAATAACTGGGCAAGTCCTTCAAATAGGTGGATTAAAAGAAAAACTATTAGCCGCTCATAGAGCTGGTATTAAACGAGTAGTAATACCAAAAGATAATGAAAAAGACTTAATAGATATTCCTAAAAAAGTTAGAGAAGATATTAAAATAATTCCAGTTTCTACAGTTGATGAAGTTTTAAAGATTGCTTTAAAAAATGAGTTAAAACGAGTTGAGTGGACTGAGGTGGAAAATATTTCAAAATCTGAAAAAGAAGACAAATCTCAAGCTAGTATTCAATAATTTATAATTTACTTTATATCAACGTTCATGTAATAGTACCCTGTTTTTTGGGCGGTTAGCTCAGTTGGTAGAGCATCTCGTTTACACCGAGGGGGTCAAAGGTTCGAGTCCTTTACTGCCCACCAAAAAATATAAGGGGGTGTAGCTCAGTTGGTTAGAGCACGTGCCTGTCACGCACGGGGTCGAGGGTTCGAGTCCCTTCACTCCCGCCAAAAATGATAATAGTTCTCATTCGATCAATTTTAATAATAACTCAGCTATTTATAACGTGACTATATTACACTGTGATTTAATGAAAAATTACTTATATCTCACTCTAATTAATTAACAATGATGCAGTTTTTAATAGCTTTAATTAAACTAAAAAATAACTATACTATGATTCTTTTCAGAATTTTCTTATTCGTAGATTTACTAAACTAAAATATATAATTATGCTTGCGGAATTTTTAAAAGATTATTTTTCTATTATATTGTTTTTAATTATAGCTTTAGCTTTAAGTATTGGTTTTATATTAATAAATTTTTTATTTTCACCAAAAAAACCAGATCCAGAAAAATTATCTGCATATGAATGTGGTTTTGAACCATTCAGCGATTCAAGAATGGAATTTGATGTTAGATTTTATTTAGTTGCTATTTTATTTATAATTTTTGATTTAGAAATTGCTTTCCTTTTTCCTTGGGCAATTAGTTTAGGTGCGATAGGAATTCTAGGATTTGCATCAATGATGATTTTTTTACTTATTTTAACAGTAGGATTTATTTATGAATGGAAAAAAGGTGCTTTAGACTGGGAGTAAAAAATGGATATAGAGAAAAACAAAAAAATCCCAGATGAATTTAAACAAATTGCTAAAGATTTTAGTGAAAACGGTTTTGTAACTACATCATTTGATAATTTAGTTAATTGGGCTAGAACAGGTTCGTTACATTGGATGACTTTCGGTCTAGCATGCTGTGCTGTGGAAATGATGCAGACATCCATGCCAAGATACGATCTTGAGAGATTTGGAGCTGCACCTCGAGCTTCTCCTAGACAATCTGATGTAATGATTGTTGCAGGAACTTTAACAAATAAAATGGCACCCGCTCTTAGAAAAGTTTATGATCAAATGCCAGAACCAAGATATGTGATTTCAATGGGAAGTTGCGCAAATGGAGGTGGATACTATCATTATTCATACTCTGTAGTTAGAGGATGCGATAGAATTGTGCCAGTAGATGTTTATGTACCAGGATGCCCTCCATCTGCAGAAGCGCTTTTGTATGGAATACTTCAGCTTCAAAAAAAAATAAGAAACAAAGGATCTTTAGAAAGATAATTTAATGAATGATATAAATAACTTAGAAAAAAAAATTAATTCTGAATTAACGACAAAAATAAAAAGTTCAGAAATAAAACACTCACAATTATACTTAAATATTGATCCTGAAGATTTAATAGAAATAGTTTTATTTATAAAAACAAATGTAGATTTTAAATTTCAGCAGTTAATTGAAATGACTGCAGTTGATTATCCTGAAAACAATAAAAGATTTAAAATGGTTTATATGTTTTTAAGTCATGAAAATAATCAAAGAATAATCTTGAGTTTTTTAATAAATGAAAATGAAATTGTACAATCTTTAACTTCAGTATTCCCATCATCAAATTGGATGGAGAGAGAGGTTTTTGACATGTATGGAATTAAATTTAAAGATCATCCTGATTTACGTAGAATTTTAACTGATTATAATTTTGAAGGATTTCCTTTAAGAAAAGATTTTCCATTAACTGGACACACTGAAGTTAGATATAGTGAAGAGTCGAAAAAAGTAATTTATGAGCCTGTTCAGCTTGAGCAAAATTATAGAAATTTTGATTATGAAAGTCCGTGGGAAGGGACAAAATATATAAAAAAACAATCAGAAAATAAATAATGGTTAAAAAAACAAAATCATTAAATTTAAATTTTGGACCTCAACATCCTGCTGCCCATGGAGTTTTGAGATTAATATTAGAATTAGATGGTGAAGTAGTTGAAAAAGCTGATCCACATATCGGTCTCTTGCATAGAGGAACCGAAAAGTTGATTGAAAATAAAACATATGTTCAAGCAGTACCGTATTTTGATAGACTTGATTATGTTGCTCCAATGAATCAAGAACACGCTTTTGCACTTGCAATTGAAAAAATTTTAAAAATTGACGTTCCTATAAGAGCTCAATATCTGAGAGTAATGTTTTGTGAGATTGGTAGAATTTTAAGTCACATTTTAAATGTAACAACTCAAGCAATGGATGTTGGAGCATTAACACCAACTCTTTGGGGTTTTGAGGAAAGAGAAACTTTAATGGGTTTTTATGAAAAAGTATCTGGATCTAGACTTCATGCAAATTATTTTAGAGCTGGAGGAGTACATCAGGACCTTCCAAGAGGAATGGATAAAGAGATATCAGATTTTTGTGTTAATTTCCCTAAAGTTATAGATGATCTAGAAACTTTGCTTACAGATAATCGAATTTTTAAACAAAGAAATGTAGATATTGGAATAGTATCAAAACAGGACGCGCTTGATTATTCATTCTCAGGTGTAATGTTACGTGGATCAGGAGTGCCATGGGATTTAAGAAAATCCCAACCATACGATTGTTATCAACAAATGGAATTTAACATACCAGTTGGAAAAAATGGAGATTGTTATGATAGATACTTATGTAGAATTGAAGAAATGAGAGAAAGTGTCAAAATTATTAATCAATGTTTAGCTAATTTACCAAAAGGTCCAATTAAAACAATGGATGGTAAAATAAGTCCACCGCCAAAAAAGGATATTAAAAATTCCATGGAGGCGCTAATTCATCATTTTAAATTATTTACAGAGGGTTACAGAGTAAATAAGGATGAAATTTACACAGCAGTTGAAGCGCCAAAAGGTGAATTTGGTGTATATTTAATTTCAGATGGATCTAGCAAACCATATAAATGCAAAATAAGAGCACCAGGATTTTCGCATTTACAAGCTATGGATTATTTAATTAAAGGCCACATGTTAGCAGATGTACCAGCATTGTTGGGATCAATGGATATTGTTTTTGGTGAGGTCGATAGATGAGTATAAAAAAAATTTCAAAAGAACAACCTGAAAAATTTGAATTTGATAAAAATAATACTGAACAAGCTAAAAGAATTATTCAAAATTATCCTAAAGGAAAGCAACAAAGTGCAGTAATGGCTTTGTTATATTTAGCACAAAAACAAAATGATAATTGGATTCCACTTTCTGCAATAAAGTATATAGCTAAATTTTTAGAAATGCCATATATAAAAGTTTACGAAGTAGCCACATTCTACTCAATGTATAATTTATCACCAGTAGGAAAATACTTTGTTCAAATCTGCACAACAACACCATGTATGATTAGAGGAGCGTATAAACTCGTTGATGTGTGCAAAAAAAAAATTTCTAATAAAGAAAAAGTTTTAACTGATAATGGGGAATGTTCTTGGGTAGAGGTTGAATGTTTAGGAGCATGTATTAATGCACCAATGATGCAAATTAATGATAATTATTTTGAAGATTTAGATGAAGAAAAATGTGAAAAAATTATAGATCAAATTTTAAAAGGAGAAGAACCTCAACCTGGTTCTTATAGAGGTAGAAAAAACTCTGAACCAGAAAACAATAGAAAAACTTTAATTGATTTAAAAAATGCTTGAAGATAAAGATAGAATATTCCAAAATTTATATAATGATAAAGGTTCAGATCTTGAATCTGCATTCAATCGAGGTGATTGGAGTAATACAAAAGAAATTTGCTTAAAGGGTAAGGAATGGATAATTAATGAAATTAAAAATTCTGAATTACGAGGGAGAGGCGGCGCAGGGTTTCCAACTGGATTAAAATGGTCTTTTGCTCCTAAAGAAATAGGTTCTAGACCACATTACTTAGTTATAAACGCAGATGAGTCCGAACCTGGAACTTGCAAAGATAGAGATATTTTAAGATTTGAACCTCATAAGTTAATAGAAGGTTGTTTATTTGCATCTTACGCAGTCGGAGCACATAAGTGTTATATTTATGTTAGAGGAGAATATTTTTCAGAAGGTATAAAATTACAGAATGCTATTGATGAGGCATATGAAAAAGGACTAATTGGTAAAAATGCATCAGATACTAACTGGGATTTAGATATTTATATTCATTACGGTGCTGGCGCTTATATATGTGGAGAAGAGACTGCATTACTTGAGAGTATTGAGGGAAAAAAAGGTCAACCTAGATTAAAACCACCTTTTCCAGCATTAATAGGATTATATGGATGTCCAACCATAGTAAATAATGTCGAAACAATTGCTGTTGTTCCCACAATTTTGAAAAGGGGAGGTAAATGGTTTGCTTCACTAGGTAAAAAGAAAAATACAGGTACAAAAATATTTTGTATTTCTGGAAATGTTAATAATCCTTGTAATGTAGAAGAGGAAATGGGTATTTCTTTAAAAGAGTTAATAGAAAAACATGCTGGGGGTGTAATAGGGGGTTGGGATAATTTGAAAGCAGTTATACCAGGAGGATCATCAATGCCGCTTTTACCTAAAGAAATATGTGAAAAACTTACAATGGATTTTGATACGTTAGTTGAAAACAAAAGTGGGCTAGGAACAGCTGGTATCATTGTTATAAACAAAGATCAGGATATTATTAAATGTATGGCCAGAATAGCACGTTTTTATAAACACGAAAGTTGTGGACAATGTACACCATGCAGAGAGGGATCTGGATGGATGTGGAGAATGTTAGAAAGAATGGCTCGGGGCGAAGCATCAAGAGAAGAAGTTGATATGTTATTAGATGTGACTAAACAAATAGAGGGACATACTATATGTGCTTTTGGAGAAGGTTCAGCTTGGCCGATACAAGGATTATTAAGACATTTTAAAAAAGAGGTTGCCAAGAGAAATGATTTTAACCCTTTAGTAAACAAAAATAGAAATATTCCTTATTTAGTAGATCAACATTTACTAGAAAAATAAAATGATAAAACTAAAAATAAATGAAATTGATATTGAAGTAGAAGATGGAACAACGGTTTTACAAGCTTGTGAAAAAGCAGGTTTTGAGATTCCTCGATTTTGTTATCATGAAAAACTTTCAATTGCAGGTAATTGTAGAATGTGTCTGGTAGAAATGGAAAAATCACCAAAACCTATAGCATCATGCGCGATGCCAGCGTCAGATGGAATGAATATAAAAACTAATACTCAATTAGTTGAAAAGGCAAGAAAAGGGGTTATGGAGTTTTTATTAGCTAATCATCCTTTAGATTGCCCAGTATGTGATCAAGGTGGAGAATGTGATCTACAAGATCAATCAATGTTCTATGGTATAGATAAATCAAGATACAAAGAAAATAAAAGGTTTGTACCAGATAAATACATGGGTCCATTAATTAAGACTCAAATGACACGATGTATCCATTGTACACGTTGTATTAGGTTCGCTACTGAGATTGGAGGAGTTCCTGAACTTGGAGCAATAGGAAGAGGTGAAGATATGCAAATCACTACATATCTTGAAAAATCTATGGAGTCAGAATTATCTGCAAATGTAATTGATTTATGCCCCGTAGGCGCTTTAACATCCAAACCTTATATATTTGAAGCAAGGCCTTGGGAATTAAAAAAGACTGAAACAATAGATGTTATGGATGCAGTAGGTTCCAACATAAGAGTAGATACATATGGATGGGAAGTAAAGAGAGTGCTACCGAGAATAAATGAAGATATTAATGAGGAATGGATATCTGATAAAACAAGATATTCATGCGACGGTCTTAAAAACCAAAGACTCGATATTCCATATTTTAAAGAAAAAAACGAATTTAAAAAAATTTCATGGGATTATGCAAATAAAATTATAGTAGAAAAAATAAATAATACTTCACCCGAAAAAATAGCTGGTTTAACGGGTGATTTAACGAATATGGAAACAGGCTTTATAGTTAAAGAATTTTTTAACAAAACGATTAAATCTAAATTTTTAGATTGTAGAAATGGTGAATATTATATTAACAACAATAATAGAGAAAATTATATTTTTAATTCAAATATAAATGGTATTGATGAAAGCGATTTAATAATTTTAGTTGGAACAAACCCAAGATATGAAGCAACAATTTTAAATTTAAGAATTAGACAATCTTATTTAAAAAATAAGACTGAAGTATATTCATTAGGTGATATTGGTGAACAAACGTATCCATATTCAATTTTAAAAAATAGTTCAGATGAGATTAAAGATATATTAGAAAATGAAAAAAGTGAAATTGCCCACAAAATTAAAAAATCATTAAAGCCAATCATTATTATAGGTCAATCAGTATTAAAATTAAAATCGGGAAAGTATATTTTTGAAAAATTCAAGGAGTATTTAATTAAAAATAATAAAATAAATGATCATTGGAAAGCTCTAAATATTTTATCAAATAATGCTGCAACTGTTGGTTCTTATGATCTAGATATTTTAAGTGGAAGTGGTAATCAAAATCCTACATTAACAAAAATTAAAGAAAATAATTTTGAAATTGTTTTTTTATTTGGACAAGATGATTTAAACATCAATAAAAAAAATGAGTTTATAATCTATATAGGAAGTCATGGAGACAGAGGAGCTGAACTAGCAAATATTATATTGCCAGGGGCGTCTTTTACGGAGCAGGATGGTTATTTTACTAATTTAGAAGGAAAAATTCAAAAGGCCTATAGAGCATCACATCCTCCTGGACAAGCCAAAGAGGATTGGGAAATAGTAAATAATCTTTCTAGGTTAATAAAAAGAAAGAAATTATTTAATAATAAGAATGAATTGATTGATTCAATGTTTAATTATTTAAAATTAAACAAGAAAGAAGATAATACAATTGATTCAGATTGTACTTTTTTAAGTGAAAAAATACATGTAGATCAAATTGACTATTATTTTTCAAATGTTGTATCTAGAGCTTCAAAAACTATGGCAGAGTGTAGAAGCGAGAAGATTAAAACTAAAAGGACTGGAACCGAAGGATAAATGATCGAATATATAAATATTTTATTTAGTGAGATCTATAAATTATTATTTTTATTGATACCTTTGCTCACAGCAGTTGCGTTGATAGTTTGGTTGGATCGTAGAGTCTGGGCATTTGTTCAAAAAAGAAGAGGTCCAAACGTAGTTGGGCCATTTGGATTATTTCAATCTTTAGCTGATGCCCTAAAATATATGTTCAAAGAAATTATAATTCCTGCAAGTTCTAATAAAACTATTTTTATTTTAGCACCAATTGTTACAATGACATTGGCCTTAATATCTTGGGCTGTAATTCCATTCAGTGAAAGTTTTGTAATTGCAGATATTAATGTAGGTATACTTTATTTATTTGCTGTCTCTTCCTTAGGAGTTTATGGAATAATTATGGGAGGATGGGCATCAAATTCAAAATATCCATTTTTGGGATCAATAAGATCTGCAGCACAAATGGTATCTTATGAAGTTTCGATTGGAATAATTGTTATAAATGTATTGCTTTGTGTAGGTTCACTTAATCTTACAGATATAGTTTTAGCGCAGAAAAAAATATGGTTCATAATTCCATTGTTTCCAATGTTTGTAATTTTTTTTATTTCTGCTTTAGCTGAAACAAATAGACCACCATTTGATTTACCCGAAGCGGAGGCAGAGTTAGTTGCTGGTTATCAAACAGAATACTCAGGAATGATGTATGCTATGTTTTGGTTGGGAGAATATGCAAATATACTTTTAATGTGTGCGATGGGATCAATCCTTTTTTTAGGAGGGTGGTTGACTCCGTTTAATTTTTTTCCTTTTGATCAAATTCCAGGTCCATTCTGGTTTATATTAAAAATACTTTTTTTATTTATTCTTTTTGCATTAGTAAAAGCTATAGTACCAAGATATAGATATGATCAACTTATGAAACTTGGTTGGAAAATTTTTTTACCATTTTCTTTACTCTGGCTTGTTATTACAGCAAGTTATTTATTCTATTTTAATTTACTTCCAGTAGGACAACAATGAAACTTTCAAGAATTTTTAAAACTATATTTATGATTGATTTTATTACTGGATTGGTAATTGCCATCAAAGAAATATTTAAACCAAAAAAAACTATCAATTATCCTTTTGAAAAAGGAAAAATTAGCCCAAGATTTAGAGGTGAACATGCGTTAAGAAGATATCCAAACGGAGAAGAAAGATGTATCGCATGTAAGCTATGCGAAGCAGTATGTCCTGCACAAGCAATTACAATAGAATCATCCGAAAGATCAGATGGTAGTAGAAAAACTACTAGGTACGATATAGATATGCTTAAGTGTATATATTGTGGACTATGCGAGGAGTCATGTCCTGTAGATGCTATTGTCCAAGGGCCAAATTTTGAATTTGCAACAGAAACTCGTGAGGAATTGTATTACAATAAAGAAAAACTTTTAGAAAATGGGGATAGATGGGAAAATATCTTGGCTGCAAATATAAAAGCTGACAACCCATATAGATAATAAATGATCATTCATTCTATATTCTTTTTTATTTTCTCTTTTATAGCAATAGTTTCTGCTATTATGGTAACTGCTTCTAAAAATACAGTCCATTCTGTTTTTTTTTTAATTCTAGATTTCATTAGTATTTCATGCCTCTTTATTATGATAGGTGCAGAATTTTTAGGAATGATGATGTTGATAGTATATGTTGGAGCTGTTGCCGTACTATTCTTATTTGTTGTTATGATGTTAAATGTATCTCAGCAAAAAAACCAATGGTTTGCTTCAACCATAAGCAGTGCTCACATTCCTATGGGTTTATTAATAAGTGTAATTATTTTTTTTGAAATAATTATAGTTATAGCAGGTTGGAAATATAAACCAGAAATATTAAATTCTTTTCCAAATAGTATTGATTCAGAAATCACAAATACTCATTCTATAGGATATGTACTATACACAGATTATATTCATGTTTTTCAAATATCAGGAATAATTCTGCTCACAGCTATGATTGGCGCTATTGTTTTAACCTTTCGACAAAGAACTGGATTAAAAAGACAAAGTTACTTCAAGCAAATTACTAGAGAAAGAAACGAAAGTGTAGAATTAAAGGATGTAGAAAGTAAAAAAGGAGTAAAAATCGATGTTTGAAATAGGTCTTGGACATTATTTAACACTTGGTGCAATAATATTTACTATAGGTATAGCCGGAATTTTTTTAAACAGAAAAAATATTATAGTTATATTGATGAGTATTGAATTGATATTATTAGCGGTAAATATCAATTTAGTATCGTTTTCTATTTATTTAAATGATATTGGAGGCCAAATTTTTACTCTATTTATTCTTGCAGTAGCCGCAGCAGAGGCAGCCATCGGTTTAGCAATAATTGTTGTTTATTTCAGAAACGCAGGAACTATAAGAGTGGAAGAAATAAATAGACTGAAAGGTTAGAATGGAATACGCTGTATTATTTTTACCTTTAGTAGCATCTATAATTTCAGGTTTTTTTGGAAAAATAATTGGTGATAGACTTTCACAACTAGTAACTTGTCTTTTTGTTTTTATTTCAGCAATTTTATCAATTGTTATATTTTATAAAGTATTAATTACTGGATATGAAAATAATTTAATTATATCTACTTGGCTTAGTTCAGGAAGTTTAAACGTTAATTGGTCGATTAAAATCGACACATTGTCTTCAGTAATGCTTTTAGTGGTTACATCTATATCTTTTTTAGTCCATATATACTCAATCGGATACATGTCACATGATCCAAATAAACCTAGATTCATGTCATACCTTTCACTATTTACCTTTTCAATGCTTACTTTGGTAACTTCTGATAATTTTTTGCAATTATTTTTTGGATGGGAAGGTGTTGGTTTATGTTCCTATTTTTTAATAGGTTTTTGGTATAAAAAAGAAAGTGCTAACGCTGCAGCGATAAAAGCGTTTTTAGTAAATAGAGTAGGTGATTTTGGTTTTGCATTAGGTATTTTTTTAATTTTTTATATATTTGGAAATATAAATTATATTGAAGTTTTTAATCAAGTTCCCTTAATCAAAGATCAAGAAATTTCATTAATTGGATTAAAAATAAATTCAATTAATTTGATTTGTATACTTTTATTTATTGGAGCTATGGGTAAATCAGCTCAAATATTTCTACACACTTGGCTACCTGACGCTATGGAGGGGCCTACGCCAGTTTCTGCTCTAATACACGCTGCAACTATGGTTACGGCTGGAGTATTTTTAGTTGTTAGATGCTCTCCAATATTTGAATATTCAGAATTAGCTTTATCGTTAATAACAATAATTGGTATGACAACTGCTATATTTGCAGCTTCAGTTGCTCTTGTACAAAATGATATAAAGAAAATTATTGCATATTCGACTTGTAGTCAACTCGGGTATATGTTTTTTGCGGCAGGTGTTGGGGCATATAATGTTGCAATGTTTCATCTGTTTACACATGCTTTTTTTAAAGCATTGCTATTTTTAGGATCGGGCTCAGTGATCCATGCATTTAAAAATGAACAAGATATTACAAAAATGGGAGGTGTATGGAAAAATTTGCCTTATACTTACACGTTCATGATAATTGGAACCTTAGCTTTAACGGGTTTCCCATTTTTATCAGGATATTACTCTAAAGATGCAATTATCGAATTTGCATATTTAAGTGGTAACGCCACAGGTTATTGGGCAGCAACGGTTGGAATTTTTACAGCTTTCCTAACATCGATTTACTCATGGAGATTAATTTTTAAAACTTTTCATGGTGATTATAATAATAAAAATATAGAAATTAAAAATATTCACGAATCTTCATTAATAATTTTAATACCTTTGTTTATACTTTCGCTGGGCGCAGTTGGATCTGGGTTTATATTTAAAGATTTATTCATTGGCTATGAAAAAACTTATAGTTTTTGGGGAGAATCTATTTTATTTTTAGAACCATTGAGCAACAATCATCCTCCTTACTGGTTTATTATTCTCACTCCTGTTCTTGTAGTTTTATCAATTCCAATATCTTTCTATATTTTTATTAAAAATAAAAAAGTTACAGAGGAATTAGTATATATGAATAAACCCATGTATAATTTTTTAATAAAAAAGTGGTATTTTGATGAACTTTACCAATTTATTTTAATTAATCCTTCAAAAAAACTTGGCATTTTCTTATGGAAAAAAATTGATTTAGCATTTATTGATAAATTTGGTCCTGATGGAATATCAAGTTTGATTAAAAGCTTTTCTTTTAAAGCAGTTAAATTTCAAAGTGGATTTGTATATCAATATGCTTTTGTAATGTTAATAGGATTTTCTTTGTTTTTAACTTTATTGATAATAAAATAATGAATTTTCCAATACTTTCATCGTTAATACTATTACCAACTATTGGTGCTTTATTTATTTTTTTTGTTAAATCTGCAAATAAAACATATCAGGCGAGCAAATACTTATCTTTATTTATTTCAAGTGCTAATTTTTTTATTTCATTATATTTATGGTACGAATTTGATAACTCATCATCAGAATTTCAATTTGTTGAAAATAGAATATGGATTAAAGATTTTATAAATTACAAAGTTGGAGTAGATGGAATATCAATTTTATTTATTATTCTTACCACATTTATCTCAACTATTTGTATTATAACTGTAAATTCAACAGTATCTTTTAGATTAAAAGACTTTCATATTGCAATTTTATTAATGGAAACTTTAATGATTGGAGTCTTTTGCTCTCTTGATTTAGTAATATTTTATCTTTTTTTTGAGGCGGGACTTATTCCAATGTTTTTAATAATTGGCATTTGGGGTGGTAAAAGAAGAGTTTATTCAGCGTTTAAATTTTTTTTATATACTTTATTAGGTTCGGTTTTGATGCTTATTGCGATTATATCAATTTATTGGCTTTCAGGCACAACTGATGTTGAAAAACTATATTTGATTGGAATAGAACCAAAATATCAGAATCTGTTATGGCTTGCTTTTTTCAGCTCTTTTGCGGTAAAAACTCCTATGTGGCCAGTTCACACTTGGCTACCAGATGCACATGTAGAAGCACCTACCGCTGGATCTGTTTTACTTGCTGCTATACTGTTAAAAATGGCTGGATATGGATTTATAAGATTTTCTATTGGTTTATTTCCTTTAGCCTCGAATTATTTTATTCCATTAATATATTTTTTAAGTTTAGTTGCAATAATTTATACATCTTTAGTTGCTTTAATGCAGGAAGACATGAAAAAATTAATAGCATATTCTTCTGTTGCACACATGGGTTTTGTTACATTAGGAATATTTACTATGACGCAGCAAGGATTAGAGGGAAGTATTTTTCAAATGGTAAGTCATGGATTAATTTCCGCTGCTTTGTTTTTGAGCGTTGGAATTGTTTATGAAAGAACAAATACAAGGCTTATCAATCAATATGGAGGATTAGTATCGATAATGCCAAAATATTCTATATTATTTATGATATTTACTTTAGGAGCCTTAGGACTTCCAGGAACAACTGGATTTATTGGAGAATTTTTAATTTTACTTGGAGCCTTCAAAAAAAATATTGTTGTAGCAATATTTGCCAGCCTAGGAGTTATACTTGGGGCAGCTTATATGCTTTGGATGTATAAAAGAGTAATATTTGGAAAAATGATAAATGAGAGTTTAAAAAAAATAATAGATCTAAAGAGAACAGAATTATTCATATTATCATGCTTGGCTTTACCCATAATTATTTTTGGTTTTTATCCAGAGCCAATTGTTAATACTACAGAA
>CACFKJ010000017.1 GCA_902566805.1 uncultured Pelagibacteraceae bacterium | reverse complement strand
CAAAAACAGTAGTGGACTGGAAAAATCAATCTAAAAATACTGAATTAAAACCAAGAATTACTTTAAGAGATGACAAAGGAAATGTTATTAAAAAAGCTGATGACAACGAAGCAAGATATTATCTTGTTCCAGATTCAATTCTTTCAGTTAAAGATGGACAAAAAATTTCTGCAGGAGATGTAATTGCAAGACTTCCAAAAGAAACATCTAAAACAAAAGATATAACAGGGGGTCTTCCTAGAGTTGCAGAGTTATTCGAAGCAAGAAAAGCTAAAGATAGTGCTATTATTGCTGAGAACGATGGGAAAGTAGAATTTGGAAAAGAAGTAAGAGGTAAGCAAAAAGTGTCTATAGTTTCTGAAGATGGAGAAACTTCAAACTATCTAATACCTAAAGGCAAACATATTAATTTTAACCAAGGAGAAAAAATTAAAAAAGGAGAATATCTTCTTGATGGACAGCCTTTGCCTCACGATATCTTAAGAATTTTGGGTATAAAAGAATTAACAGAATATTTTGTAAATCAAGTTCAGGAAGTTTATAGATTACAAGGTGTTATTATAAATGACAAACATATAGAAACAATTCTAAGACAAATGCTTAAGAAAATTGAAATCAAAGAAACCGGAGATTCAAAATACTTACCAGGTGAAATTATAGATAAAATTAAATTTGAGGATTTAAATGAAAAACTTAAAGCTGAAGGTAAGAAAATAGCAAAAGGTGAAAGAGTATTGATGGGTATAACAAAAGCGTCACTTCAAACGGAATCATTTATTTCTGCTGCATCATTCCAGGAAACCACAAGAGTGCTTACAGATGCTGCTATCAAAGGTAAAATTGATAAACTTTCAGGATTAAAAGAAAATGTAATTGTTGGAAGACTTGTTCCAGCAGGTACGGGAAGTGTTAAAAATAATTGGAACAGAGAAGCACTAAAAGACGACAATAAATTCTTATCTGAACAAGAAAAATTAGACTCTACAGAAAGTCAAGTAAATCAATAAAAATTAGCACTATTTAAGTGTCTTTTAAATTGACAAAATATATTTCTATAGTATTTTGTCGATAATTTTTGGTTGGAATGTAGCACCTGTGTGCTAAACGCTGCCACACAATCTTAGTCAGTTATTTCTATCAAAAATAAATATATGAAACTATGCCAACTATAAACCAGTTGATAAAAAAAAGTAGAGTAAAACCTAAGTCGAGGGATAAAGTTCCTGCCTTAGAAAAATCTCCTCAAAAAAGAGGAGTTTGTGTAAAAGTTTATACTACTACTCCAAAAAAACCTAACTCCGCTTTAAGAAAAGTTGCCAGAGTAAGACTTTCAAATGGTCATGAGGTAACTTCTTATATACCTGGAGAAGGTCATAATTTACAAGAACACTCTGTGGTATTAATTAGAGGTGGTAGAGTAAAAGATTTACCAGGTGTTAGATATCATATACTTAGAGGAAATTTAGATACTCAAGGAGTTACAGCTAGAAAACAACAACGTTCTAAATATGGTGCAAAAAAAGGTAAATAAATATGTCAAGAAAAAGAAAAGCACCAAAAAAAATACCAATCGTTGATCCAAAATACAAATCATTAATTATTCCAAAATTGATAAATTCCATAATGTATGATGGAAAAAAAACAATAGCTGAAAAAATTATATATGACGCAATAGACAAAATTAAAAGTAAAACAAAAGACGAGCCTTTAACAATATTTAATGAAGCAATTAATAACCTTAAGCCCACAGTAGAAGTGAGATCAAGAAGAGTTGGAGGAGCAACATATCAAGTACCTGTTGAAGTTAAACCTAAAAGATCACAGGCATTAGCATTAAGGTGGTTAATTGATGCATCAAGAAAAAGAAAAGATAAAAAAATGTCTGATAAAATATTTAATGAAATTTATGATGCTTATCAAAATAGAGGATCAGCTATAAAAAAAAAAGAGGATACCCACAAAATGGCAGAGTCAAACAAAGCTTTTGCACATTTTAGATGGTAATTAATTTCATATGCCAAGAACACATACATTAAACAAATATAGAAACATTGGCATCATGGCACATATAGATGCTGGAAAAACAACAACAACCGAAAGAATCTTATATTACACTGGGAAAAGTCATAAAATCGGTGAAGTCCATGATGGAGCTGCAACTATGGATTGGATGGAACAAGAACAAGAAAGAGGAATTACTATCACATCAGCAGCAACTACATGTTTTTGGAGAGAACATAGAATTAATATTATTGATACCCCGGGACATGTTGATTTTACAATTGAAGTTGAAAGATCATTAAAAGTTTTAGACGGTGCCGTTGCAGTTTTTGATGGTGTAGCTGGTGTTGAGCCTCAATCTGAAACAGTTTGGAGGCAAGCTGATAAGTATAAAGTGCCTAGAATTTGTTTTGTAAATAAACTTGACAGAACAGGTGCTGATTTTTTTAGATGTGTTGAAATGATCAAAGATAGGTTAGGAGCAAATCCTTTGGTTATGCAAATTCCTATAGGAATAGAGGCGTCGTTAAAAGGAGTTGTTGATCTTGTAAAAATGAAAGCAATAGTATGGAAAAATGAAGATCTTGGTGCTGAATGGGAAGAGAAAGATATACCAGAAGATTTAAATGAAATATGTAAAAAATATAGACAAGAACTTGTAGAAACAGCAGTAGAGCAAGACGAAAAGTTAATGGAAAGTTATTTGAATGGTGATCATATTAATGAAGAAGATTTAATAAAATGTATCAGAAAAGGATGTTTAAATTTTGACTTTGTACCTGTTTTAACAGGTTCAGCTTTTAAGAATAAAGGCGTTCAGCCATTATTAGACGCTGTAGTAGATTATTTACCCAGCCCAGAGGATATTGGCTCGATAAAAGGTACTAAACCAGGCTCAGATGAAGAAATTGAAATGAAATTTGATGATAAAGCACCTTTTTCAGCTTTAGCTTTTAAAGTTGCAAATGATCCATTTGTAGGGTCATTAACTTTTATAAGAATATATTCAGGTACAGTTAAATCTGGAACAGGAATATACAACACTTCAAAAGACAAGGAAGAGAGAGTTGGCAGAATGCTATTAATGCATGCTAATTCTAGAGAAGATATAAAAGAAGCTAATACAGGTGATATTGTTGCACTTGCAGGACTTAAGCATACAATAACAGGTCATACTTTATCAGATGAAGATGCTCCAGTTCTATTAGAGCCAATGGAATTTCCTGATCCAGTAATAGAGATAGCAGTTGAACCTAAAACCAAAGGTGATCAAGAAAAAATGGGAGAAGCTTTAGGTAGGTTAGCTAAAGAAGATCCATCATTTAGAGTCACTTCAGATGAAGAGTCGGGCCAAACTATAATTAAAGGAATGGGAGAGCTTCATCTAGATATAATTGTTGATAGGATGAAAAGAGAATTTAAAGTTGAAGCAAATGTTGGAGCACCACAAGTAGCATATAGGGAAACAATTTTAGGATCTGCAGAATCTGATTATACACATAAAAAACAAAGCGGTGGTGCTGGACAATTTGCTAGAGTAAAACTTTCTATCGAACCATTAGAACCAGGAAAAGGCAGAGAAGTTGAGAGTAAAATTAAAGGTGGAGCTATACCTAAAGAATTTATACCAGGTGTAGAAAAAGGAATTGAGTCTGTTTCTGATTCAGGGATATTAGCTGGATTTCCACTAATTGATTATAAGGTAACAATACTTGATGGATTACATCATGACGTTGACTCTAGTGTTTTAGCTTTTGAATTAGCATCAAGACAATGTTTTAAAGATGCTTGTGCAAAAGCAACTTTAAAGTTACTTGAACCAATAATGAGAGTAGAAGTAGTAACACCAGAAGATTATATGGGTGATGTTATAGGTGATCTTAATAGTAGACGTGGACAAATTAATACTCAAGAACAAAGAGGTAATGCGACTGTAATAACAGCCATGGTACCTTTAGCTAATATGTTTGGATATATAAATAGTTTGAGATCAATGTCTCAAGGAAGAGCACAATATTCAATGTTTTTTGATCATTATGATAAAGTACCACAAAATGTTCAAGATGAAGTAACGAAGAAAACAGGATAATATGGAAAAGCAAAATATAAGAATTAAATTACGAGCATACGATAATAAAATCTTAGATCAATCTACAGAGGAAATCGTAAATACTGTAAAAAGAACTGGTGCAAATATTAAGGGACCGATACCATTACCTACAAAAATAGAAAAGTATACAGTTTTGAGATCACCACACATAGATAAAAAAAGTAGAGAACAATTTGAGACAAGAACCCATAAAAGGTTAATAGACATAATTGAACCAACACCGCAAACTGTTGAAGCTTTGATGAAACTTGATTTAGCTTCAGGTGTTGATGTGGAGATAAAAATATAAAAATATGACTGAAATTGCTTTATTAGGAAAGAAAATTGGAATGTCCAGAGAATTTTACAAAACTGGGCAATCAATACCTGTAACTGTAATTAAAATGGAAAAAGGTAGAGTTATAGAAATAATTGATGAAAGTAAAAGAGGTTATAAAGCAATACAATTAGGTTTTGGAAGTATTAAAAACTCAAAACTATCTAAATCAATGAAAGGTTATTTCAATAAAAAAAAAACAGAACCTAAAAAAAAACTTAAGGAATTCAGAGTAAACAATCTTGAAAACTATAAAGAGGGAAATGAATTTGGATTAGAAATTTTTAAAGATATAAAATTTGTAGACATTAAATCTAAGACAATCGGAAAAGGGTTTGCGGGTCCTATGAAAAGACATAATTTTGGAGGTTTAAGAGCATCTCATGGTGTATCCGTGTCTCATAGATCACATGGTTCAACAGGTCAAAGGCAAGATCCAGGTAAAGTTTTTAAGAATAAAAAAATGGCTGGTCATATGGGCGATAAAATTAGAACAATACAAAATATAGAAATTATTAAATCTGATTTGGAAAATAACTTATTATATTTAAAGGGTTCAATACCAGGATCTAAAAATACAGAAGTATTAGTAAAAAAAGCTGTCAAAAATATAAAAAAATTAACAGTGCAAGAAAAAATTGATTTATTTGAAAAACAAAAAAAAATCGCAGATAAAAAGAAAAAATAAAAAATGAAAATAGAAAAACTAAGCATAGATGGAAAAAAAGAATCGATAGAAGTTTTAGATAAGATTTTTTCTAAAAAAATAAATAAACAATTAGTAAGTAATGTTTTGTATAAAACTAATTCTAATATAAAAGGTCGAAAAGCTAAGACAAAACAGAAAAATGAAATAATAGGATCAACATCGAAAATATATGCACAAAAAGGAACTGGTAACGCTAGACACGCAAGTAGAAAAGCACCCATATTTGTTGGTGGGGGTGTTGCCCATGGACCAAAGGGTCAAAATAGTTACAAAAAAAGAAAGCTTAACAAAAGTGAAAAAAAACAAGGTTTAGCATCGCTAATTAGTGAAAAAAAAATATTAAATAATTTATTAATATTAGATGATTTTAAAAAAGAAATTAAAAAAACTAAAGAAATGAATCTGATACTTAAAAAGTTAAATGCTACAAATTCTTTAATAATTTTAGATAATAATTCAAAAAATAACATTTCAAAGTCACTAAGAAATATACCAAATATAAAAGTTTCAGATATTAATCATTTTAGCGCAATAGATGTTGTAAAATATAACAAATTAATTTTTACACTTACATCAGTTAAAGAACTAGAAAAAAGGTATAAATAAAATGAAATTAAATCTTTATGACACTATTGTTTCCCCTCTAATAACTGAAAAATCAACAAATTTGTCAGCACAGAATAAAATCGTTTTTAAAGTAACAGATAGTGCAAATAAAAAAAATTTAAAAAAAAGGATTGAAAAAATATTTAAAGTAAATGTTACTAAAATTAATATTATAAATAAAAAATCAAGAATTAAATCTACTAGAGGCAGAAAAGTAAAAGTTTCAGGATATAAAAAAGCAATAATTACACTTAAAAAAGGTCAAAATATTGATCTAACTACAGGAATTTAAAAATGGCATTAAAATCATTCAAACCATATACAAAATCAACCAGAGGAACTGTTTTGGTGAATAGAGAAAACCTTTGGAAAGGTAAACCTTATAAACCTCTTACTTCTGTTAATAACTCATCAAAAGGACGAAATAACCTAGGAAGAATAACCTCTCGTAATCATGGAGGTGGCCACAAACAAAAATATAGAGATGTTGATTTTTACAGAAAAAAAAATGATTTAATGGCTGAAGTTGAAAGAATTGAATATGATCCAAATAGATCTTGCCATATAATGTTGGTAAAATTTGAAGACGGAGAAAAATTCTACTATTTAGCTCCACAAAAAATAAAAGTAGGTGATAAAATACAAAATGGATCTAAATCTGAGATTAAAATAGGAAACTGCTTACCGTTAAGAGATATTCCTGTAGGTATAGATATACATAACGTTGAACTTCAACCTGGTGGAGGTGGAAAAATAGCAAGAGCTGCTGGTGCATCTGTCACTATTTCAGGCATAGACGGCAATTATTCAATAATAAAAATGACATCTGGAGAGGTAAGGAAAATTGATTCAAGATCGGTAGCAACAATAGGAGTGTTATCTAATCCTGATCAAAAAAATATCAAAATTGGTAAAGCTGGAAGATCAAGATGGCTTGGAAGAAGACCTCATACAAGAGGTGTAGTAATGAACCCAGTAGATCATCCTCATGGTGGAGGTGAAGGAAGAACTGCTGGAGGAAGACATCCTGTTTCTAGAACAGGTCAATCTGCAAAGGGATTAAAAACAAGAGATAATAAAAGAACTGATAAATTTATTATTAGAAGAAGAAAGAAAAAGAGATCATAAATATGGCTAGAGCTGTTTGGAAAGGACCATTTGTTGAAGAAAGTTTAATCAAAAAAGTTGATAAACAAAAAAATGAAACAATTAAAAAACCAATTAAAACATGGTCAAGAAAATCTACAATAATTCCTGATTTTGTAGGAGTAAGTTTTTTAATTTATAACGGAAAAAAATTTATTCCAATAACAGTTTCAGAAGATATGGTTGGTCATAAATTTGGAGAATTTGCTCCTACAAGACAGTTTGCGGGACATACTCCAGCTGACAAAAAGGCCAAAGCTGAAAGTGATGTAAAAAAGGATGATAAAAAATAATGTCTAAAAAGGCAAAAAAAGATACTGATAATAAAATAGCTAAATCTATTAATAAAAATATAAGATCTAGTACTCGAAAACTTAAACCAATATTAAAAGGTATTGTTGGAAGAAAAGTTGATCATGTAATTAGAGATTTAACTTTTTCTGATAAACGAATTTCTAAAGATATTAAAAAAACTATTTCATCTGCAATAGCTAATGCAGAAAATAATTATCAATTAGATATAGATAATCTAATTGTTAAAGAAGCATATTGTGGGAAACAAGTCATGATGAAAAGATTTAGAGCAAGAGCAAAAGGACGAGCTGCGCCTATATTGAAGCCTTATTCAAATTTAACTGTTATCTTAACTGAACAAAAGAAAGAATCAAAACATGGGACAAAAGGTTAATCCAATAGGACTTAGATTGGGAGTCAACAGAGGTTGGGACTCTGTTTGGTATGCTAAGAAAAAAGATTTTGGAAATTATCTAATCGAAGATTTTAAAATCAGAGAATATATTAAAAAACATGTAATTAATTCTGGTGTATCAAAGGTAATGATTGAGAGAACTTCCAAAAAATGCTTTGTAACAATTTACACATCTAGACCAGGCTTTGTTATTGGTAAAAAAGGAAGTGATATAGAAAAAATCAAATCTAAACTATCGAATTTAACCAAAAATGAGGTAATCCTAAATATAAAAGAAGTGAAAAAACCTGAAACAAATAGTTTTTTAGTCGCAGAAAATATTGCTCAACAGTTGGTAAAAAGAGTTTCTTATAGAAGAGCCATGAAAAGAGCAATGCAATCAGCATTAAGATTAGGAGCTAAAGGTATAAAGGTATCAATTAGTGGAAGATTAGGTGGAAATGAAATTGCTAGAACTGAATGGTTAAGAGAAGGAAGTATACCTTCTCATACTTTAAGAGCTGATATTGATTATGCAGAGTCAGAAGCATTAACAACTTATGGAATAATAGGCGTAAAAGTTTGGATATATAAAGGGGAAATATTTACTAAAGAATTTAGTCAGGAGACAAATAAAAAATAGTTATGTTACAACCAACTAGAACAAAGTTTAGAAAAGCTCACAAAGGTAGAATACACGGATATGCATCTAGATGTAATTATCTAAATTATGGAGCTTATGGTTTAAAAGCTATGCAGCCAGATAGAGTGATATCAAAGCAAATAGAGGCGGCTAGGGTAGCTTTAACAAGACACATGAAAAGACAAGGTAGAGTTTGGACAAGAATGTTTCCAAATATACCTGTTTCTAAAAAGCCTACTGAGGTAAGAATGGGAAAAGGAAAAGGATCTCCAGAATATTGGGCATGTAGAGTTAAACCAGGCAGAATTCTTTTTGAAGTTGATGGTGTAAGTGAAGAAGTTGCAAAAGAGGCACTGTATAAAGCTTCTGCTAAACTACCAATTAAGACTAAATTTATAAAGAGAGCATAGATGAAAAAAAAAGATATAAAAAAAATGACGAAATCTCAGGCTTTAAAGGATTTAGATAAATTTAAAAAAGATCTTTTTAATTTTAGATTTCAAACTGCAAATGGTCAACTAAAAAGTCCATCAAAAATTAATGAAACAAAAAAAAATATTGCAAGATTAAAAACATTAATAAGAGGAAAAATTGATGCCTAAAAAAATATTAAAAGGAACTGTAGTGAGTGACAAACCAAATAAGACAATTACGGTTTTAGTTGAGAGAAAATATCAACATCCATTATTTAAAAAAATTATAAAAAGCAAAAAAAAATATAGTGCCCATGATGAAAATAACAAATATAAAAATGGAGATAAAGTTTCTATAATAGAATGTAAACCTTATTCTAAAAATAAAAAATTTGAAGTTTTGGAGGATAATAAATGATACAAGTTCAAACTGAATTATTTGTTGCGGATAATACTGGAGCAAAAAAAATTGAATGTATTAAAGTTCTAGGTGGATCCAAAAGAAGATACGCAAGCATAGGTGATACAATAGTAGTAGCTGTTAAAGAGGCAATTCCAAAAGGAAAAGTTAAAAAAGGATCTGTGCACAAAGCAGTAGTTGTAAGAGTTAAAAAAGGAATTCATAGAAATGATGGATCAAAAGTTAAATTTGATAATAATGCAGCTGTATTAACTGACGATAAAGGAGAGCCGATTGGTACTAGAATTTTTGGCCCAGTTACAAGAGAATTAAGAAATAGAGGGCAGATGAAAATAATTTCACTGGCTCCAGAGGTATTATAAAATGATAAAAAAAGGATCTAAGGTAAAAATTTTAGCTGGTAAAGATAAAAAAAAAGAAGGAGAAATAATTGAGATTGATAGATTTAATAATAAAGCAAAAGTTAAAGGTATGAATATTATTAAAAAACACATCAAAACAACTAAAGAAAAAAAAGGTGGAATATTTTCTAAAGAAAATTTTATTAATATTTCAAATTTAGTTTTAATAGATGAAACAAAAGCAAAAAAAACAGTAGTAAAAAAATAACAAATGACACCTCGTATTAAAGAATTGATAATAAAGGATATACAACCTAGTTTAAAAGAAAAGTTTGGATATAAAAATATATTAATGGTTCCAAGAATCGAAAAAATAGTTTTAAATATGGGTTTAGGTCTAGATGGAAATGATGCAAAAATATTAAAAGCTTGTGAAACGGATTTAGCGAATATTACTGGTCAAAAACCAGTTATTACTAAATTTAAAAAATCAATATCAAATTTTAAAACAAGAAAAAACACTAATGCAGGAATTAAAGTTACTTTAAGAAAAAATAAAATGTATGAATTTATTGATAGACTTGTAAATGTAGCATTACCAAGAATAAAAGATTTTAGAGGGTTATCAATAAATGGATTTGATAAGTTTGGAAATTATACATTTGGTATAAAAGAACACATTATATTTCCAGAAGTAAATTTTGATAAGGTTGATAAAATAAGAGGTTTAGACATTAGTATTGTAATTAAATCTCAAAAGAAAGAAGATAGTATTGAGTTATTAAAAAAATTAAATTTCCCGTTTATAGAAAAAAGGAGTAATCAATAATGGCTAAGTTAAGTTCAATAAATAAAAATAACAGACGAATAAAATTGTATGAAAAACTATCAAATAAAAGAAAAAAGTTGAAGTTAATAATAATGAATAAAAAATTGCCTCTTGAAGAGAGATTTAAAGCGCAGCAAAAACTTTCTAACTTGCCAAGAAATTCTGCAAAAAATAGAATTAGAAACAGGTGTCAAATAACAGGTAGACCTCATGGGGTTTATAGAAAATTAAAAATATCTAGAATTGCTTTACGAAAGTTAGGTCTAGAAGGAAAAATACCAGGAATGGTAAAATCAAGTTGGTAGAAAGGAATATATGAGCTTAAGTGATCCTATTGGAGATATGTTAGCGCGAATAAAAAATGCTCAAATGAGAAATAGTAAAAAAGTTTTTATGCCTTCTTCAAAATTTAAATCAAAAATTGCAGAAGTGCTAAAAAACGAGGGTTATATTATCGACTATAAAATTTCAAACGAAGAAAAGAAAAATACACTCGAAATATCGTTAAAGTATAATTCAGGAAACCCGGTTATCAGTACAATTGAGAGAGTATCTAAACCAGGAAGAAGAATATTTTCAAGTGTAGAAAGTCTTCCAAAAATTAATAACGGTCTTGGTATAGCAATTATTTCTACGCCAAAAGGAGTTATGACTGATATTGATGCGAGAAAAGAAAAAGTTGGTGGTGAAATAATTTGTAAGGTGTTTTAATGTCTAAAATTGGAAAAATTAATATATCTATCCCAGAAAAAGTAAAAGTTGTTTTAAACGGCGAAATATTAAATATTGAGGGTCCTTTGGGAAAAAAAACTATTAACATGGATTTAAATACTTTTGATTTAAAAATAAATGATGGAAAAGAACTATCTATAAAACCTAAAGTTATTAACAAAGATACAAAAAGATTATGGGGCATGAATAGAAGTATTTTGAGCAATGCTATAATTGGTGCTAATATTGGATACACCAAAATTTTAGAGCTATCTGGTGTTGGTTTTAGAGCTGCTTTAAAAGGAAAAGTCTTAAATTTACAACTTGGTTTTAGCCATGATATAAATTTCGATATTCCAGACACGGTTAAAATTACTGTTGAAAAACAAACTATAATCAAAATAACAGGATCAGATAAACAAGAAGTTGGAATGATTACATCTAAAATTAAATCATTTAAACCACCAGAACCATACAAAGGCAAAGGTATTAAAGAACAAGGTCAGTATATTTTAAGAAAAGAAGGAAAGAAAAAATAATGAAAATATCAACAAACGATAGAAAGAGATTTAGAGTTAGAAATAAACTAAAAAGAGTATCTAACAAAGAAAGATTTAGATTAAGTGTATCCAGATCATCAAAAAATATTAGCGCTCAAATAATTGATGATTCTAAAAATATTACAATAATTTCATCTTCTTCAACAGAAAAAGCAATAAAAGATTTAAATAAAAAAAATAAATCAGAGTTATCAACTACTGTAGCTGAACACTTGGCAAAAAAAGCTATAGAGAAAAATATTAAAAAAGTCTATTTCGATAGAGGTATATACAAATATCATGGTAGAATTAAAATATTTGCTGAAACATTAAGAAAAAACGGAATGGAATTTTAGTTTATGGATAAAAACGATAATTTTCTGGAAAAATTAGTTCATATTAATAGAATTACAAAAGTTGTAAAAGGTGGAAGAAGATTTGGCTTTTCTGCACTTGTTGTAGTAGGTAATCAGAATGGTAAAATAGGTATTGCTCATGCTAAGGCTAAACAAGTGCCAGATGCTATTAAAAAAGCTAATGAATTAGCAAGAAGAAAGCTAATCCAAATACCTTTAAGAGAAGGCAGAACTATACACCATGACATTTATGGCAAAGATGGAGCAGGAAAAATTAAGCTAAGATCTGCACCAAAAGGTACTGGTATAATAGCTGGTGGCCCTGTTAGAGCTGTTTGTGAAGTTTTAGGAATTAAAGATATTGTTGCTAAGTCAATTGGTACTGCAAATCCACATAATGTTATTAGAGCTTGTATGAAAGCTTTATTAAAACAAAATTCACCGAAAAATATATCATTAATAAGAAATAAAAAAATATCAGAAATAATTGAAAAAAGAGGATAATGACAAAACTAAATACTACAGTAAAAGTTAAATCAAAAAAAATAAGAGTAGGCAGAGGTATAGGATCAGGCAAAGGAAAAACTTCTGGTAGAGGCGTAAAAGGTCAAAAATCAAGATCTGGAGTAGCTATTAAAAGTTTTGAAGGTGGTCAAATGCCTTTATATAGAAGATTACCAAAAAGAGGTTTTAACCCTTTAAAAAAAGAAAAAGTTGCAATTATTAATCTTGGTAAAATTCAAAATTTAATAGACAATCAAAAATTGGATACATCTAATAAAATTAATATTGAGATATTAAAAAAACTAAACATCGTAAGTAAAAAATATAATAAAATGAAAATACTAGCCTCTGGTGAAATTACAAAAAAAATCGACTTAAACGCACATTTTGTTTCAAAAAAAGCAGAAGAAAAACTTAAAAAAGTAGGCGGTTCTGTTGATTTAATTAAATAAATGTAAATCTTATGAGCGAGTCATCACAAAATAATGATTTAAGAAATCGTATATTTTTTACAATTTTAATTTTATCTGTATATAGATTTGGAACATTTGTTCCGCTGCCAGGTATTGATCCAGAGCAATTATCTACATTAATGGAAAGTAATCAGAAAGGTTTACTTGGTATGTTTAATGTTTTTGCTGGAGGTGCAGTTTCAAGAATGGCAATTTTTGCATTAGGTATAATGCCATACATTTCATCTTCTATTATTGTTCAATTATTAACTGGAGTAACAGATTATTTTAAAAACTTAAAAAGCCAGGGTGAAATTGGAAGACAAAAAATTACCCAAATAACTAGATATGGCACTGTGCTATTAGCAACACTGCAAGGTTATGGTTTAGCTGTTGGATTAGAGTCGTCTGCAAATTTAGTTATAAATCCTGGAATATTTTTCAAAATTTCTACGGTTACTTCAATTGTAGCTGGTACAATATTTTTAATGTGGTTAGGTGAACAAATTACACAAAGAGGCATTGGAAACGGGATTTCTTTAATAATTTTTTCTGGAATCGTAGCAGAGATTCCAAGAGCATTAGTAACTACATTTGAACTTGGTAGAACGGGTGCTATTTCAGGATTAATGATAACTGCAATCTTTATATTATTAATTTTAACTATTATGTTTATAGTATTCATGGAAAGAGCTTTAAGAAAAATCCTAATCAACTATCCTAAAAGACAAATGGGTAATAAAATGTATGGTGGAGACTCTTCTTATTTACCATTAAAAATAAATATGGCTGGTGTTATCCCTGCAATATTTGCCTCAGCTTTATTATTATTGCCAGTTACCTTTTCGAATTTTGATGTTTCTCAAAATGAAACCTTTCTAGACTTTTCTTCATATTTTTCACAGGGACAACCCTTGTATATGTTGTTATATGCATCGGGAATTATATTTTTTACTTTTTTTTATACTTCAATAACTTTCAATCCAAATGAAACTGCTGAAAATTTAAGAAAATATGGTGGATTTATTCCTGGAATTAGACCAGGTGAAAGTACAGCTATATATATTGACAATATTTTAACAAAGTTAACTACAATTGGATCTTTATATTTAGCTTTTGTATGTCTAATGCCAGAATTTTTAATTGCAAATTATCCAATTCCTTTTTATCTGGGAGGAACTTCAATACTAATTGTAGTCGTAGTAGCTATAGATACGGTCACACAAATTCAAACAAGATTGATGAGCTCTCAGTACGAGCAACTTGTTAAAAAAACAAAATTTGGTAGATAGTTAGTGAATATAATAATATTTGGACCTCCTGGTGCAGGCAAAGGTACTCAAGCCAAATTTCTCGAAAAAAAATTAAATAATTTCCAAATATCCACAGGAGACATGTTACGAAATGAAATTAAAAAAGATACAGAAATAGGTAAAAAAATAATAAATAATATGAATGATGGAAAATTTGTTGATGATGAAGTTGTAAATCAACTCCTTGAAAAAATAATTTTTGACTCAAATAAAATGAATAAATTAATTTTTGATGGTTATCCAAGAACTTTAAATCAAGCTAAAAATTTAGATATTTTGTTAAAAAAATCAAATCAAAAAATAGATTATATTTTTTTTCTTAATGTTCAAAAAGATGCAATAATTAAAAGAATTCAAAAGAGAAAAATTTTAGAAAAAAGATCTGATGATGATGCTGAAACAATACTAAAAAGATATGATACTTATATGCAAATTACTAAACCTGTACTTGAGTATTATTCGAAAAACGATAATTTTCATGAAGTCGATGGATCTATGGAAATAAACCAAATATCTCAAAAAATTGAGCAAATTCTTACTTTATAATGCGTTGACTTTAAAAGAACTTCTTATATAAAAGGCTAAATTTTATCCAATAATTATGGCTCGTATAGCAGGTGTTAACATTCCACAAAATAAATTAGTTCAAATTGGACTTACATATATTTTCGGTATTGGAGATAGATTTTCTCAACAAATTTGTAAAGCATTAGAAATTCCAAAATCAAAAAGAGTTAATCAACTCACTGACGAACAAATTTTACAAATAAGAGAATATATAGATAAAAATTTTACAGTAGAGGGTGATCTGCGTAGAGAAAAGTCTTTAAGTATAAAAAGACTTATTGATCTTGCGACATATAGAGGATCTAGGCATAGAAAAAAACTTCCGGCTAGAGGACAAAGAACCAGATGTAATGCTAGGACAAGAAAAGGTAAAGCAATTGCAATAGCTGGTAAAAAATTAACTCCATTAAAAAAATAAAAATGACCAAAACCAAAACTGAAAATACAACACCAGTCGAAGATAAAAAGAAAAGTACAAAAAAAAGTACTTATTCTAAAAAGAAAAAAACTAAAAAAAAAATACTTAGTGGAATTGCTTATGTTCAGTCAACTTTTAATAACACAATTGTTTCGATCGCTGATACAGAAGGAAACGTTATATCTTGGGCATCTGCTGGACAAAAAGGTTTTAAAGGTTCGAGAAAATCAACTCCATACGCTGCTCAAGTAGCCGCGGATTCAGCGGCCTCAAAAGCTTTGGAATATGGAATGGAAACCTTATCAGTTGAAGTTAAAGGACCAGGATCTGGTAGAGAAACTGCATTAAGAGCTTTACAAGCAAGAGGATTTAAAATTTTATCAATTAAGGACACAACACCAATGCCACATAATGGTGCACGACCACCAAAAAAAAGGAGAGTATAATGGAAAACACAGATGTAAATGTTAAAAATTGGAAATCACTTATTAAACCAGGAAAATTAGATGTACAATTAAGTGAAGATAAGGCCTATGCAAAAATAATAGCTGAACCGCTAGAAAAAGGCTATGGATTAACTTTAGGTAACTCTTTAAGAAGAATATTACTTTCTTCAATTAGAGGTACTGCTGTTACAGCTATACAAATTGATGGAGTTTTACATGAATTTACTTCAATAAAAGGTGTTAGAGAAGATGTTACTGATATTGTTTTAAATGTTAAATCTTTAGCACTTAAATGTTCTAGCGAAGGATCAAAAAAATTAATATTAGATGCAAAAGGGCCTGGAGAAATAAAAGCATCAGATATAACTCCAGTTGCTGATATAAAAATATTAAATCCTGAACTTGTTATTTGTCACTTAGATGAAAATACAAATTTTCATATGGAAATGGTAGTTGGCAATGGAAAAGGATATGTATCTGCAGATATGAATAAACCAGAAGAGCCGCCATTAGGATTAATACCAATTGATTCTTTGTTTAGCCCTGTTAAAAAAGTATCTTATTCAATAAGTACAGCAAGAGAAGGAAAAGCTTTGGACTACGATAAATTAACAATGGAAGTTGAAACAAATGGTTCTATATCAGCTGAAGATGCTTTAGCGTACTCAGCAAGAATATTTCAAGATCAGCTTGGAATGTTTGTTAATTTTGATGAACCACAAGAAACAATTGTACGTGAAAAATCTACTGAACCAGAGTTTAATAGAAATCTTCTTAGAAAAGTAGATGAACTTGAGTTATCGGTACGTTCAATGAACTGCCTAAAAAATGATAACATTATATATATTGGTGATTTAGTTCAAAAATCAGAAGGCGAAATGTTAAGAACTCCAAACTTTGGAAGAAAATCACTAAACGAAATTAAAGAGGTACTAAATGGAATGTCGTTATATTTAGGCATGGAAATACCTAATTGGCCGCCTGACAACATAGCCGAGTTGTCAAAAAAACTTGAAGAATCAATATAATGAGACACAAATTTGGGTATAAAAAATTAAATCGTACTTCAGAGCATAGAAAAGCTTTGATCAAGAATATGCTTAATTCTCTAATAAAATATGAACAAATAACTACAACATTACCCAAGGCTAAAGTTTTAAGACCACAAGCTGACAAAATTATTACTTTAGGAAAACTAGATACCTTACATAATACTAAAGCATTAATTTCTAAACTTCAGGATATAAAATCAGCAAACAAAGTTAAAAAAACTTTAGCAAAAAGATATGTTAATAGAAAAGGTGGTTACACAAGAATTATAAAAGCTGGATTTAGATATGGCGACAATGCTCCCATGGCTGTAATAGAATTTGTTGATAGAGATATCGAGGCCAAAAAAGTTGATAGGAAAAAGAAAGAGACATCTAAAGAAATAAAAGATAAAGAGAAACAAGCAACCGCTTAATCAAAAAATGTTAAAGTCGTACACAATAGACAAAATGTCTATTAACTCAAGAATTGATAGGTGGATTAGAAACAACATTGGTAAAATACCTCAATCATTAATTGAAAAAGATTTAAGAAAAGGAAATATAAAATTAAATAATAAGAAAGTAAAAAGTTCAACTAAATTAAAACTTAATGATAAAGTTGTTTTCTTTAATTTCAATTATAAAATTAGTCTTTTAAATACAAAAAAAAAGTTTATCCCAACAAAAAAAGTTTTATTAAAAAATGAAAACAATATAGTTGAAGATAATTCAGATTTTTTGGTTATAAATAAAGCATCTGGCATATCTGTTCAAGGTGGTACAAAATCTAGAAAAAATCTTATTGATATATTCAGTAAAAGTAAATTTTTTAAAGAATCTCAGCCCTACACAGTTCATAGACTAGATAAAGACACTTCAGGTATTTTAATAATTGCAAAAAATAGAAATACAGCACAATTTTTTACATCGTTATTTAGACTAAGAAAAATTCATAAAACATATTTAGCCATATGTAATGGTGATGTAAAGAAAACTAGCGGTGATTTAATTCATGATTTAGTGAAATATGATAATGAAAAAAAAATCGTAGAAAAAGCAATAACTCATTATAAGGTGCTAGATAAAAACTTAAATTTTACTCTTTTAGAACTTAAACCTATAACTGGACGAAAACACCAATACCAAGAAATGAAAGGAAACCTATTACATCTGTAATTGTTGTGACAAAAACACTTGATGCTATCGCTGGATCAATATTAAATTTTTTAAGTGAAATTGGTACTAAAATTCCGAAAAGACCAGCGACGATCATATTTAGAATCATAGAAATTGATATTATTAGTGACAAAGTATAATCATTAAACCAAAATTGAACTACTGCAGCACTTATTACAGCAAAAATAAATCCATTTAAAATACCAATTGAAAATTCTTTAATTACATTTTGCGTAAAATTATTTTTTGTTAATTCATTCGTTGCAATAGTTCTAATAGTAACCGCCAATGTCTGCATTCCTGCGTTTCCTCCCATTGAAGCTACAATTGGCATAAG